>CAMMGP010000038.1 GCA_946496415.1 uncultured Clostridia bacterium
AATTTGACGGCGTTGGTGACGTAGAGCTCGCCGCGCTGTATATGCGCGCCCTCGAGGAAGGCGTCGAGGTTTTTGCCCGCGCGGCCGACAAAGGGGCGGCCCTCCAGCGCCTCGCGCTCGCCGGGGGCCTCGCCCACCAGCAGCACGCGCGCATGCAAGGGGCCCTCGCCGAAGACGAGCACCTTGCGCTCGCCCTCGTAGACCTCGCGGACGAACGCCTCCAATTCGCGGCGGAATCTATCCATGCTGCACCTCGCGGAGTTTATCGCGCAATTTTTGAAAGTCCTCCCATGCCTCGCGCTTCTTGGCCGGATCACGCAAAAGCGCCGCCGGATGAAAGGTGGGCATCATCCACACGCCCTTGCGCTCAAACCAGCGCCCGTGATCGCGGGTGATGGAGATCTGTTCGCGCAGCGTGTACTGGCAGGCCACGCGGCCGAGCAGGGCGATGACCTTCGGCCGCACCAGCGCCACCTGCCCCCGCAGATAGGGCAGGCACATTTCGGCTTCCTCCGGCGCGGGGTTGCGGTTTCCCGGCGGGCGGCACTTGACCACGTTGCAGATGTAGACTTCCGAGCGTTCCAGCCCGATGGCATGGATCATTTTCGTCAAAAGTTCGCCCGAACGGCCCACGAAGGGGCGGCCCAGCCGGTCTTCCTCCGCGCCCGGGCCTTCGCCGATGAACATGAGATCGGCGTTGGGATCGCCCTCGCCCGGCACCACATTCATTCTTCCCCGGCAGAGCGCGCATTTTTCACAGGCGCGCACATCGGCGAGCAGGGAACTCCAGGAAACGCGCACGCGCCCTCCCCCTTCTTCAAGAAAAACGCCCCGGCGGTCAAAGCTGGGGCGGTTGCGTTGCCTGCGGCGTCTGTTCCTCCTCGGGCATGATCAGCGCCGATGTGATGGAATACTCGATGGAGGCGAAAGTGGTCTTGGCGTCGTTGCGAATCCAGGTGACCAGCGAAGCCAGCAGCGCCACGCAGGCAAAGATCAATATGAGGCTGCCGATGGTGGCCAGAAAGTCGAACATGCCCGCGAACACGCGCAGGCGGAATTTGCGGCCCTCCGCCTCTTTTCTGGTGATGAATCTCGCCATTTCCACACCTCCCAGTCTGCACAGTATAGCACGGCTGATGCCAAAATGCAAGCGCCGCGGCGCGACAGGTCTGTGACAAAAGCGCGGCTACACGTAGTCCCGCCAGGCGCCGTCCTCGTCGCGGCCGGTGAGCGCGCCCTCGCCGGACAGGCCCGGAAAGCCCTGCTGGCGAAGCGCCTCATACAATAAGACGGCGACGGAGTTGGAAAGGTTCAAACTGCGGGCATCTGCGCGCATGGGAATGCGCACGCAGCGCTCGTAGTTGGCCTTGAGCAGCGTTTCGGGAAGCCCCCTCGTCTCGCGGCCAAAGACGAGGAAGTCGTCCGGGCCGTACTGCGCCTGACAATAGTCGCGCGGGGCCTTGGTGGTGGCAAAGTGCATTTGCGCGTGGGGATATTTCTCCACAAACGCCTGCCAGCTTTCGTGGACTTCGTAGGTCATCAGATACCAGTAGTCGAGCCCGGCGCGCTTTAAATAGCGGTCGGAAATCTCAAAGCCCAGGGGTTTAATGAGGTGGAGCATCGCGCCGGTGGCGGCGCAGGTGCGGGCGATGTTGCCCGTATTCTGGGGAATTTCCGGCTCGACGAGGACGATGTGCATCATGAAAGCACCTTCTCAAAGAGGAATTTGCCCACGCCGCCTTCCGCGTGGTGCGGGGCGATGAAGCGGGCGGCGCGGCACACGCTCTCCTCGCCGTTTTCCATGGCCACGGAAGCGCCGGCATAGGCGAGCATGGGCAGATCGTTGGTGTTGTCGCCAAAGGCCATCACCTGTTCGCGGGGGATGCCGAGGCGCTCTGCGAGAAAGGCGAGCGCCGAGCCCTTATCCACGCCCGGCATCATCACCTCGAGATTGTCGGCGCGCGAACTGGAAACGGACATGTTCAGCGGAGAAACGGCGTCGAGGATGCCCTGAAAACGCGCGTCGTGCGCCGTGCCCAGAGCGACGAACTTGTAGGGGTGAACAAGGCCCTCCGCGCGCAGGCGCTGTTCGTCGTCCACCATCTCGTAGACATAGGGGCCGCTGCGGCTGGTGTGCGCGTAGTGGTGGCCGAAGCGGCTGTACAAAAAGCGCTGCGCCGAGTTGCCCATGAAGGTATGGCCGCGGGTATAGACGGTATAGTAGAGGCCGGAGGCGCGCATGGCCTCGTAGACGACGCGGGTGTGCTCATCATCGTAGATGCGCTCCATGAGGGTGGGGCCATTGGGGCCCTCGTCCACGCGCGCGCCGTTGACGGAGATGATGAAGGGTTCCACGCCCAGCGTGCAGGCGAAGTCCCGCAAAGTCTCAAAGCTCCTGCCGCTGTTGAGGGCGAGGCGGATGCCGCGCGCGGCGCAGGCGCGCAGGGCGCGCACGTTGATCTCGGGAAATTCCCCGTTCGCGCCCAGCAGCGTATCGTCCATGTCAAAGGCGATGAGGCGAATGTCCAAGTTCCTTCCCCCAATCCGGCTCCGGAGCGGCAAATACCCGCCCCGCGTAATCGCCCAGCGCGCCCGCGCGCGGCGCGACGCTGCGGCACCAGAGGTGCAGGCGCGCGGCGCGTGTTTCGCGGGAGCCGTATTTATCATCCCCCAAAATGGGATGGCCGTAGAAGGCCATGTGGGCACGCAACTGATGCGTGCGGCCCGTGACCGGCTCGAGCTCGACGAGAAACCAGTTTCCGCTCAACGGTTCGAGGACGCGCCAGCGGGTGATGATGGGCTTCGCACCGCCGCCGGGACGCTTCATCACGCGCACGGTGGCGCGGCGCGCGTCCTTGCAAAGGTAGTCGCGCCACTCCCCCGTCGCCGCCGGAAACGGCCCTTTGGCCACGGCGCGGTAGGTCTTGGCAAGTTGATGCTCGCGGAAGGCGGTCAAGCCGTTCTGGTACGTCTTTTCCTCGAGCGCCGCCAGCAGCACGCCGCCGGTCTGGGCGTCGAGGCGGTGCAAAAGGCGGGCGTTTTCATTGTAGGCGCGCAGGCGGGCAAGCAGCGTGTCCTCCCCCACGCCGTCCTGATCCACATCCACGGGCAGGCCCTGCGGCTTGACGACGGCAAGCAGATGGCCGTCGTCAAAGAGCACGTCGAGGGGAAAGGTCGCGTTCACATAGAGCGTCAGTTCGTCGCCGCCGCGCACGGTGTCGGCGGGGGCGATGCGCGCGCCGTTTTTCTTCACGTCCCGCCGGGCAAAGGCATCGCGCACATCGCGCTCGGGCAGCAGCGGCCAGGCGCGGCGGATATAGCGGCGTGCGGGCGTTTCCGGCACGCCCGGGGGGATGCGATGCGTGAGCACGGCGCTCTTCCTTTCAAAAAAGGGACGAGGCACCTGCCCCGCCCCCTTCGCGTCGTATTGGTCAGTTCAGCTTCACGACCCAGCCGAAATCGTCCTTGAGTTCGCCATACTGGATGCCGGTGAGCGTATCGTAGAGCTTCTGGGCGATGGGGCCGATCTCGCCGTTGTTGATGATGAGCTTCTCGCCGTTCCAGCACAGCGCGCCCACCGGGGAGACCACGGCGGCGGTGCCGGTGCCGAAGGCCTCGTTGAGATGGCCGGCGTGGGCGGCGTCGAAGACCTCCTGGATGGCGATGCGGCGCTCCTCGGTCTCATAGCCGAGGTGTTTGGCCAGTTTGAGGATGGAATCGCGGGTGATGCCGGGGAGGATAGAGCCGTTGAGCATCGGGGTGACGATCTTGCCGTCGATGACGAACATCATGTTCATGGCGCCGACTTCCTCGACGTATTTCTGCTCCACGCCGTCCAGCCAGAGCACCTGCGTGTAGCCCTTTTCCTCGGCGATCTCGCCGGCGCGAATGGAGGCCGCGTAGTTGCCGCCGGTCTTGGCAAAGCCGATGCCGCCGCGCACGGCGCGGACGTACTTGTCCTCCACGTAGATGTCCACCGGGGCGAGGCCGCCGGCGTAGTACGCGCCCGAGGGCGAGAGGATGATGTAGAACTTGTAGGTGTGCGCCGCGTGCACGCCGAGCATGGCGTCCATGGCAATGATGGTGGGGCGGATGTAGAGCGTCGCGCCCTGCGTGTGGGGTACCCAGTCCTTCTCGACCTCGAGAAGCTTCTCAAGGCCGGCCATGGCCACATCTTCATCAAACTGCGGAATGGCCATGCGCTCGGCGGAGCGGTTCATGCGCGCGAAATTGTCGCGGGGGCGGAAAAGCTGCAGGCCGCCGTCCTTGCGGCGATAGCACTTCATGCCCTCGAAGATCTCCTGGCCGTAGTGCAAAACGGACGTGGCCGGGTCCATGGAGAAGTTGTGGTACGGCACCACGCGGGGATCGTGCCAGCCCTTTTCCACGGAATAGTCCATTTCAAACATGTAGTCGGTAAAGAGCTTGCCAAAGCCCATCTTGCTCTCGTCCTGCGGCTTCTGTTTGAAGGAAGTCGCCTGTTCAAAGCGAATGTCCTGCATGGTAGACCCTCCGTATCTCAAAATGGAATTTTGGATTCATTATACGCCCGGGCGGGGCGCATTGCAAGCGGGAGACTGTTATTTTAACGCGGCGCGATGGCAACGCGGCGGACGCGGGGGTATAATGGAGTTGCGCGGCATGGGCCGCGTGAAAGGTGGGAAATGCGATGACGCCGCTTGCGCCCCGCAGTTGTGCGCTCGACCTGCTCTCGCGCTACGGGCGGGATATACTCAGCCACGCCTCCATGCAGGGCATGAAGGGCTTTGCCCATCACGCGCAGACCAGCGTGTTCGCCCATTCGGTGGCCGTGGCCTATGTGTGCGTGGCGCTGGCGCTGCGCCTGCGCCTGTCTGTGGACATGCGCGCGCTGGTGCGCGGGGCGCTCTTGCACGACTATTTCCTCTACGACTGGCACGCCTTCGACGGCGGCGCACACCGCCTGCACGGCCTTTTCCACGCCGGACGGGCGCTGAAAAACGCGCGGGCGGAGCATGCGCTCTCCCCCATCGAGGAAAACGCCATCCACCGCCACATGTTTCCGCTCACGCCCATCCCGCCGCGCTGCCGCGAGGGCTGGCTGGTCTGCCTGGCGGACAAGGCGTGCGCGCTCTGCGAGGTGTTTTTCCCCGCCTACCTGCGTGCGGTGGCGCCCATGGCCGAAGCGCGGGCTCAGGCGGACGGCTCCTCCTCTTTCCAGGGGTGATAGAACTCGTCAAAGCGCACCAGTTCCAGCGTGCCCTCGGAAAGGTCGGTAAGGCTCGCCTCCAGGGAGGCGGCGTCCGTTTCGCGCACGAGCAGCGTCAGCGTCACCTGCTCGGCGAAGGCCTTGTCCTCGACGATCACCGGGGCGGTCTTCAAAAAGAACTCCACCCTGCTCAGAAGCGGGTACGGCACGTCCACGAGGGCGCGCAGCGTGGGATGCATCACGCCCACGCCGCAGGCGTTGACGGCCTCCGCCGCGCCGCGCGAATAGGCGCGCACCAGCCCGCCTGCGCCGAGGAGGACGCCGCCAAAGTAGCGCGTCACCACCACGCAGCAGTTGGTGACGCCGCGCGCCTTGAGCACTTCGATGATGGGCATGCCGGCGGTGCCGCCGGGTTCGCCATCATCCGAATAGCGCATCACGCCCATGTTGGCGCCGACGATGTAGGCGTAGCAGTTGTGGGTGGCGTCCTTGTAGGTTTCGCGCATCTCGGCGAGGAAGGCGAGCGCCTCCTCCTCCGTCTCCACGGGCTTGCCGTGGCCGATGAAGCGCGATTTGTTGATGATGAACTCCGCGTCCGCGCGGGAAACGAGCGTCTTGTATGGCTTCATGCGCGCCTCCGCGTTTTGGAATCAGCGCCGCCCGCGACGGTCTGCCGCGGGCGGCGGTGGTTTTACGCCAGCTTGAAGCGATGGTAAGTCTTCTTGCCCTTGCGCACCAGGGCGCCCTCGCCGGAAAGCATCTCGGGGGTAAAGCGGAAGTCCACGTCCGTGACCTTTTCGTCATTGACGGTGACGCCGCCCTGCTGGATGGTCTTGCGCGCCTCGCCGTTGGACTTGCAGAGGCCGGCGCGGGCAAGCAGCGCCACGAGGCGGCTTTCCTCCGCCAGTTCCGCCGCCGTGAGCGCGGTGGTGGGCACGCTGCCACCCATGGCGCCGCCGCCAAAGAGAGCCTCGGCCGCGTCGCGGGCCTTGACGGCCTCTTCCTCGCCGTGGATGAGTTTGGTGACCTCAAAGGCCAGCACGCGCTTGGCCTCGTTGATGGCCGCGTCCTTGAGCGCGCCGAGGCGGCGCACTTCGTCCATGGGCAGGAAGGTGAGAAGCGCCAGGCACTTTTCCACGTCCGCGTCGTCGACATTGCGCCAGTACTGATAGAACTCGTAGGGCGAGGTGCGGTTGGGATCGAGCCAGAGCGCGCCCTTTTCCGTCTTGCCCATCTTTCGGCCGTCGGACGTCAAAAGCAGCTTGAAGGTGAGGGCGAAGGCGGGCTTTTGCTCCTTGCGGCGGATGAGATCCGCGCCGGAGAGCATGTTCGACCACTGGTCGTCGCCGCCGGCCTGCAGCGTGCAGCCGTAGCGCTTGAACAGCTCGAGGAAGTCGTAGGACTGCATGATCATGTAGTTGAACTCGAGGAAGGTCAGCCCCCGCTCCATGCGCTGCTTGTAGCACTCGGCGGTGAGCATGCGGTTGACGGAGAACAGCGACCCGACTTCGCGCAAAAAGTCGATGTAGTTGAGATTGCGCAGCCAGTCGGCGTTGTTGGCGATGAGGGCGGCGTTCTCGCGGCCGGAATCGAAATCGAGGAACTTCGCCATCTGCTTTTTGATGCAGGAGACGTTGTGGTCCACGGTTTCCACGGTCATCATCTTGCGCAGGTCGCTCTTGCCGGAGGGGTCGCCGATCATGCCCGTGCCGCCGCCCATGAGGGCGATGGGGCGATGGCCGGCGCGCTGCAGATGCGCCATGGCCATGATGGGAATGTAGTGGCCGATGTGCAGGCTGTCGGCGGTGGGGTCAAAGCCGGTGTAGAAGGTGACCATGCCCTCGTCGAAGGCCTTGTAAAGCTCGTCCTCAAAGGTGACCTGGGCGATAAAGCCGCGCTCTTTCAAGATGTCCAGTGCGTTCAACGGTATATCCTCCTGTTATTGAGCCAATGCCGCGCCCAGCGCGCGCATGCCCTTGTCGATGTCCTCAATGGTGGCGTTGGAGAAGTTCAGGCGCATGGTGTTTTCGTGGCCGCCCTCCACGTAGAAGAAGGTGCCGGGAACGTAGGCGACGTTGTTTTCCAGGCACCTGTCCAGCAGCGCCTTGGCGTCCATGCCCTCGGGAAGCTCAGCCCAGACGAAGAGGCCGCCTTCAGGAACGGTGTGGCGCGTGCCCGCGGGCAGGTACTTAAAGCCCTCCAGCATGGCGTCCAGCTGCTTTTTGTAGTCGCCGCAGATGCGCTTTAAGTGGCCGGGCATCAGGCCCTTGCGCAGGTAAGCGTCGATGATGGCCTGCACAAGCAGCGGCGAGTGCACGTCCGTGGACTGCTTGCCGATGGTCATCTTGCGGATGAGCATTTTGTTGCCCACCGCCGCGCCCAGGCGCATGCCGGGGGAGACGTACTTGGAGAAGCTGGAAAGGTAGACCACCCAGCCCTCTTCATCGAAGGCCTTGATGGCGGGCAGCGCCTCGCCCGCATAGCGCAAATCGCGGTAGGGGTCGTCCTCGGCAAGGACCACGCCGTACTGGCAGGCCAGTTGGGCCATGGCCTTGCGGCGCTCCAGCGAGAGGGTCACGCCGGTGGGGTTCTGGAAGCTGGGGATGATGTACATCAGCTTCGGGCTGTATTTTTTGATCTTTTCCTCGACATCCTCGGGGATGACGCCGTTTTCGTCCGTGGCCACGGGGATGATACGGGCGTTGTAGGTGTGCATGGCCTGCAGAGCGCCCAGGAAGGTGGGGTCTTCGGCGAGAATGACGTCGCCCGGCTCGACCAGCGCCTTGATGAGCAGATCGAAGCCCTGCGTGCCGCCCTGCACGGGCAAAAGTTCGCCCGCTCCGGCGCGGAAGCCGACTTCGGAAAGGAACTCGCCCGCGCTCTCGATGAAGGGGCCGAAGCCCTCGGTGGCGCCGTACTGCAAAAGCGACGTGCCGTACTTTGCCAGCACTTCCACGGCCAGTTCGGAGATGACCTCCGGCTCCAGAGCCGCATTGGAGGGGTTGCCGCCGGCGAAGGAGATCATGCCGGGCTTGCCCAGCAGTTTGAAGATCTCGCGGATGGCGGAACCGGTGATGGGCCGCATGTGCGGCGCGAATACTTCCTCGGTGAATTTCATACGCAAACCTCCCTGACAAAAAAATCGCCCTCCCAAAGGAAGGCGACGGATCGCGGTACCACTTCCGTTTGCCGC
>CAMMGP010000039.1 GCA_946496415.1 uncultured Clostridia bacterium
AAAGCCCACAAACGCAAAAATCGCTCTGATAAAATAGAAATCAGAGGCGATTTTTCCTTCCGGCGTCAGCCAACCTGTCGCCTGCGGTCACTTACGTCCATGTAAGCTCCCTTGGCGGCAGGTTGTCTTCCTTGGCTTGCGGGCTTTCTCAACGCTCTGCCAGTCTGTTGACGTTGTCAACATCCTGCGAGACCCCGCCAAATGGCGGGGTCTCGCAAAATGGGCCGCGCGGGTAAGAAGGGAAGGGGAAAGAGGGGAAACCGCGCGGCCCGCTTTTTCCCCGGCAGGTATGCGCATGGCCGTGGAAAAAGCCGTCTCTCGCCGCCGAAGCGGCGCAGAAACCGGTTTACTTGCTGGTGAGCATCAGCGTGTCGCGGGCGATGGCCAACTCCTCGTTGGTGGGGATGACCCAGACCTTGACCTTGCTGTCCGGCGCAGAGATCTCCGCCTCCACGCCGCGCACCTTGGCGTTCTTTTCCGCGTCCAGCTTGACGCCGAGGAACTCGAGGCCCTTCAAAACGTCCGCGCGGCCCTCGCCGTCGTTCTCGCCGATGCCGGCGGTGAAGATGATGGCGTCCAGCCCGCCCATGGCCGCCGCGTAGGCGCCGATGTACTTGCGGATGCGGTACGCCCAGATGTCGAGCGTCACCTTGGCCATTGCATTGCCCTCGGCCGCGGCGGAGCGCACGTCGCGCATGTCGCTGGAAACGCCGGAAAGGCCGAGCAGGCCGCTCTTTTTGTTGAGCACATTGAGCGTCTCGCTGGGGGTGAGGTGCTCGTTGTTGGCGATGCACTCCACCACGGCGGGATCGAGGTCGCCCGAGCGGGTGCCCATCAAAACGCCCTCCAGAGGCGTCAGGCCCATGGACGTGTCAAAGCACTTGCCGTCCACGCAGGCGCTCAGGGAAGAGCCGTTGCCCAGATGGCAGATGACGATCTTGCTGGGCTTGTCCTTGAGGCCGAGCACTTCCAGCGCGCGGGCGGACACGAAGCGATGGCTGGTGCCGTGGAAGCCGTAGCGGCGGATGTGGTACTTCTCGTAGTACTCGTAGGGCACGCCGTAGAGGTAGGACGTGCGCGGCATGGTCTGATGGAAAGCGGTGTCGAACACGGCCACCATCGGCGTATCCGGCATCACGGCCTGACAGGCGCGAATGCCCATGAGGTTGGCGGGGTTGTGCAGAGGCCCGAGGGGGATGTTCTCCTCGATGGCGTCCATGCACGCCTGATCGATGATGCAGGAGGCGGTGAACTTCTCGCCGCCGTGGAGCACGCGATGGCCCACCGCGCCGATCTCGGAAATGGAGGAGATGACGCCGTGCTCCTTGGACAGAAGCGCCTCAAGCACGAGGTTCATGGCCTCGGTGTGATCCTTGATGGCGTCCGGGGTGACGGTGTAGGTCTTGTCGCCGTACTTGTGGGTGAGCTTGCCGCCCTCGATGCCGATGCGCTCGACCAGACCCTTGGCGATGATGGACTCGTGGTCCATGTCGATAAGCTGATACTTCAGCGAGGACGACCCCGCGTTAATGATGAGAATTTTCATGTCACAAACTCCTTGCTTGCAAAGACTGTCTTACGCCTGCGCCGCGGTGATGGCCACGGTGGCGACGATGTCGTCCACGGAGCAGCCGCGGGAGAGGTCGTTGCACGGCTTGGCGATGCCCTGCAAAATGGGGCCGTAGGCCTCCGCGCCCGCCAGGCGCTGCACCAGCTTGTAGCCGATGTTGCCCGCTTCCAGACCCGGGAACACCAGCACGTTGGCCTTGCCGGCCACGGGGCTGCCGGGCGCCTTGAGCTGGCCGACGCTTTCGACGATGGCCGCGTCCAGCTGCAACTCGCCGTCCAGCATCAGGCTGGGGTCGAGCTCCTTGGCGATGCGGGTGGCTTCCTGCACCTTGGTGACCAGATCGTGCTTGGCCGAGCCCTTGGTGGAGAAGGAGAGCATGGCCACGCGCGGCTCGATACCCGCCAGCGCGCGGGCACTGTCCGCCGCGCCCAGAGCGATGCTGGCCAGCTGCTCGGCGTCGGGGTCGATGTTCACGGCGCAGTCGGCAAAGACCATCACGCCGTCGTCGCCGTAGGCCTTGTTGGGGCACTCCATCAGGAAGCAGGAAGACACGGTCTTGATGCCGGGCTTGGACTTGATGATCTGCAAAGCCGGGCGCAGCATGTCGCCCGTGGAGTGGATGGCGCCGGAAACGAGGCCGTCCGCGTCGCCCATCTTCACCATCATCACGCCGTAGTACATGGGATCCTTGACCAGTTCCGCGGCCTGCTCGGGGGTCATGCCCTTGGCCTTGCGCAACTCGTAGAGCGTCGCGGCGTACTCTTCGCACTTGTCCGAAGTCCTGGGGTCGATGATCTCAAGGCCCTCCAGCGACGCGCCCGCCGCCACTTCCTTGACCTTTGCCGGATCGCCCAGCAGCGTCAGGGTGGCGATGCCCTGCGAAACGATCTTCACCGCGGCCTGTACGTTGCGGCTCTCCTCGCCCTCGGGCAGCACGATGTGCTTGACGTTGGCCTTCGCCTTTGCCTTGATCTTGTCGATAAGCGCCATGATAGTCCC
The DNA here is from genome assembly GCA_946496415.1 of uncultured Clostridia bacterium. Classification (GTDB taxonomy): domain Bacteria; phylum Bacillota; class Clostridia; order Christensenellales; family Aristaeellaceae; genus Pullichristensenella. Next base: position 2,570 of record CAMMGP010000039.1, read on the forward strand.
TCCAAATGCCGTTTGCGGCAATTTTTTTTACCCTTTTTCTATTATACGGTATAAATGCCGGTTTGAAAAGGCTTTTTTGATAAACTTTCACCGGCGCGCGCGCTGAAAAAACACATCCAGGAGCGCCTTGCACTCCGCTTCCAGCACGCCGCCCACGCTGGGCGTGAACCAGGGGAAGGCCGGATCTTCGCAGATGCGGTAGAGGCTGCCGGCGCAGCCGCGCTCTTCATCGAAAGCGCCGAACACCAGTTTCCCCAGCCGCGCCTGCGAGATCGCCCCCGCGCACATCGGGCAGGGCTCGAGGGTGACGTAGATGCAGCAGTCCGTCAGCCGCCAGTTCCCCACCTTGCGCGCCGCCTCGCGGATGGCCAGCATCTCGGCGTGGGCGGTGGGGTCGCGCAGCTCCTCGCGGCGGTTGCGCGCGCGGGCGACGATCTTCCCAGCGCGCACGATCACGCAGCCCACCGGCGTCTCCCCGGCCAAAAGCGCCTCCCGCGCCAGATTGAGCGCCTCGCGCATCCACGCTTCGTCCATGTCCGTTCCCCCTTTTTCCTCATTATAACGCCCCGGTTTTGTTTGGGCAAGATTAAATTTGGCTAAGGAATCACAATATTCATTCTGCGTTCATAAACAAGCCCTTGACATGGCATACTGTTTTGGTATACATTTTGTAGACGAAAGGATGCTGCACTATGTGGGAAAAGATCAAACTCTCGCTGGCCCGCTTCATGCAGGGCCGCTATGGCGCGGACTCGCTGGGCCGCTTTCTGGTGTGGGCGGCGCTGATTCTCTACGTGCTGGGCATGTTCATTCCCTCCTATGTGGGCGGGCTGTTCAGTTTTCTGGGGGCGGCGCTGCTCCTCTACGTGCTGTTTCGCATGTTTTCGCGCAACACGGCGCGGCGCACGGCGGAAAACGCCTGGTTCTGGAACAAGACCGCCAAATTGCGCACCGCCTTTTCGCAGGCGCGCGTGCGCTTTAAGAACCGCAAGGAGTACAAGTACTTCCGCTGCCCCAAGTGCCACGCCTGGCTGAAACTCAAGCGCGGCTCGGGCGAGGGCACGCTCACCTGCGGCAAGTGCAAGCACGCCTTCAAGGCCAAGGCATAGTATGTTCGGCTATGTGACGGTGGATCCCAAGGTGCTCACGCCGGAGCAGCGCGCGCGCTTTCAGGCCTGCTATTGCGGCCTGTGCCGCTGCCTGCGGCGGGAGTACGGGCTGAAGGGGCAGTTGACCCTCAGCTTTGACATGACGTTTCTGCTTCTGACGCTTTCTTCGCTCTACGAGCCGGCGGAAACAGGCGGCGAGGAGCGCTGCGCCCCGCACCCGCGCAAAAAGCATCCGTGGATGGAGAACGAGTTCACCGCCTACGCGGCGGACATGAATATCGCCCTCGCCTATCATAAGCTGATGGACGACTGGGCCGACGAGCGCAACCTTCTGCGCCGCGCCGGGGCCGAGGCGTTAAAGCGCGGCTACCGCCGCGTGGAGGCGCGCTGGGGCGAAAAGTGCGCCGCCATCGAAGCGGGCGTGCGCGACCTGGGCCAGATCGAAAAGCGCCGGGAGATGGACGTGGACGCCCCCGCCAAGTGCTTTGGCCGGCTCCTGGGCGAACTGTTCGTCTACCGCCGCGACGAGTGGGAAGCGCCCCTGCGGGCCATGGGCGAATACCTCGGGCGCTTCATCTATGTGATGGACGCTTACGACGACCTCGCCGCCGACGAAAAGCGCGGGGCCTACAACCCCCTGACCGCCCTTGAGGGCGAGGGCTTTGAGCAGGCGGTGGAAAGCGCCCTGACCATGCTCATCGGCCGCTGCACGCAGGCCTTCGAGGTGCTGCCGCTTGTCAAGGACGTGGAGATTCTGCGCAGCGTGCTGTACTCGGGCGTGTGGGCCAAATACGTATCCGTGCGCAAAAAGCGCGATGCTTCCTTCGCGCCGGCGGAGGATGGAAAAGGAGAAAAACAATGATCCAGGACCCCTACCGGGTATTGGGACTCGAACCCGGCGCCTCGGACGACGAGGTGAAGGCGGCCTACCGCAAACTGGCCAAGAAGTACCACCCGGACGTCAACGGCGGCTCGCCCGAGGCTGAGGCGAAGATGAAGGAGATCAACGCCGCCTACAGTCAGATCATGAACCGCCACGCCGAGCCGAACCCCGGCTCCTCGCGCGGGACCGGCTCCTACGGCTCCGGGCAGGGCGGCTACGGCGGCTATGGCGGCTCCGGCTGGGGTTGGGGCTGGGGCGATTTCGGCGGCTGGTGGGACGCCTCCGGTTACGGCGGGCAACAGCAGCAGACGCAGCAAAACGAAAGCCCGGAGATGCAGGCTGCGCGCAACTACATCAATTCCGGCCACTACCGCGAGGCCGCGGAGCTGCTCGAGCGCATGCAGGATCGGCAGGCGCGCTGGTATTTCTACATGGCCCGGGCGCAGTCGGGGCTGGGCAACGACATCGCCGCCCTCAACTATGCCCAGCAGGCGGTCAGCCGCGAGCCGAACAACCTCGAATACCGCCAGCTGTTGCAGCGCCTGCAATACGCCGGCCAGACCTACCGCCAGACCGGGCGGCGCTACGGCATGTCCGGATTGGACAACACCTGCACGTGGCTGTGCCTTGGCAACCTACTTTTGAGTTGTTGCTGCGGGCGCGGGGGCTATTTCTTCTGCTGCTGATTCGATGGAAAGGAAGGATATCATGACCAGAGACGAGGCGTGGGCGCTGCTCACGCAGTACAACCAGGGCGAATTTCACCTGCGCCACGCGCGCACGCTGGAGGGCGTGATGCGCTATTTCGCGGGCGAACTGGGCTATGGCGATGAGGCGGATTTCTGGGCCAATGTCGGCCTTTTGCACGATGTGGACTTTGAACAGTGGCCCGACGAGCACTGCCAGAAGGCGCGCGAGTTATTGGAAAATGCCGGCTGCGACGAGCGCTTCATCCACGCCGTGGTCTGCCACGGCTACGGCCTGTGCAGCGATGTAAAGCCCGAGCACGAGATGGAAAAGGTGCTCTTCGCCGTGGACGAACTGACCGGCCTGATCAGCGCCGTGGCCATCATGCGCCCCTCGCGCAGTCTGGACGATCTGGAGCTTCCCTCGGTGAAAAAGAAGTTCAAGGACAAGAAGTTCGCCGCCGGCTGTTCCCGCGACGTCATCCGCCAGGGCGCGGAGATGCTCGGCTGGACGCTGGACGACCTCATCTCCCGCACCATTGTCGCCATGCGCGAAAGCGGCGCGGAACTGGGATAGGGCGCACGGGTGCAAAAACCGCTTCTGAGCAAACGTTCAGAAGCGGTTTTTGCTTTTCCCGCCCTCAGCGGCCGCGTTCCCCGCCCTTTGGCGCGGGGACGCTCCTTTTTGGCGCGGAAGCCTTGCGGGCGGCGGGCTTTTGGGTCGCGCCGCCGCTGCGGGAGGTCGCCCTGCGCGCGGTTTTTTTCGCACGGGGCTCCTCGCGCTCGAAGCGCATGTCCGCTGGGGCGGTTTTCGCCGCGTTCACCAGAAAGATGGCGAAGCGACGGATGCCCAGCAAAAAGCGCTCGCGCTTTTGGGCGCGCAGGGCGGCGTCCGGATTGACGGCCATGTCGTTAAGCGCCTTTTCCCACTTGCCGGTGGTGGCGGCGGAGGCGATCTGTTCCGGGGCGACGGCGATCAACTTGCGGCCCTTCTCTGTGGAAACGATGCTCTTGCCCGCGCGCTCGGCCAGCCCCACCTCGATGAGCCGCTCGATGGTGGCGGCGCGGGTGGCGGGCGTGCCGAGGCCGGAGGACTTCATGCGCTCGCGCAGTTCCTCGTCCTCCAGTTCCTGCCCGGCGTGCTCCATCAGGGAGAGCAGCGAGGCGTCGTTGAGCCTCTCCGGGGGCTTGGTCTGCTTTTTGCGGGCGCTGACCTTCCCCGCCGTGCGCACTTCGCCTTCGCGCACGTCCGGCAGGGGTGTGGCCGCCTTCTTCTCCACCGGCGCAAGCACGGCGCGCCAGCCCATGTCCACCGGCACGGCCCCGTCGGCGCGGAATTCGTGGCCGCTCACCACGACGCGCAGGCGCGCCGATTCGTAGGCATAGTCCGGGTAATGGGCGGCGATGAGGCTGCGCGCCACCAGGTCGTACAGCGCTTCCTCATCCGCCGTCATCGCCCCGGGGCGGCGCTCGGTGGGGATGATGGCGTGGTGGTCGGAGACTTTCGCGGCGTCGTAAAAGCGTTTGGAATCCATATGGGGATTGAACGCCGGGGCCTTGAGCAGGGGATGGTAGCGGGGCGGCAGGTTGCGCAGGGCGTTCAGCGCCTTTTCGCGCATGTCCGGCGGCAGGCAGCGGCTGTCCGTGCGCGGGTAGGTGATGGCCTTGTGCCGCTCGTAGAGCGCCTGCGCCAGCTTCAGCGTCTTGTCCGCGGAAAAGCCGAAGCGGCGGTTGGCCTCGCGTTGCAGGGCGGTGAGGTCGAAAAGCTGCGGCGGGGGCACGCGCTTGCGCTCGCGGCGGCTCTCGACCACCGTTCCTTCCTTGCCCTGCGCCTCGCGCTTTATTTTGTCGGCCTGCTCCTTGCTGGAAGCGCGGCTCTGGCGCGTCTCCGGGTCATAGTAAAGGCCCTCGAAGTCGCCAAAGTCGGCGCGCACTTCCCAGTAGTCCTGGGGAACGAACTCGGCGATCTCGCGGTCGCGCTTTACCAGCAGCGCCAGCGTTGGCGTCTGCACGCGGCCCATGGGCAAAAGCGCCCCGTAGCGCAGCGTGAAGGCGCGCGAGGCGTTCATGCCCACCAGCCAGTCGGCCAGACTGCGGCAGCGGGCGCTTTCGTAAAGCGCGTCGTAGTCAGCGGCGGGGCGCAATTCCTCAAAGCCCTTGCGGATGGCCGCGTCGGTCATCGAGGAGATCCACAGCCGCCGGACCGGCTTTTTGCAGCCCGCCATGCGGTAGATGTAGCGGAAGATCAATTCGCCCTCGCGCGCCGCGTCGGTTGCGCAGATGACCTCGGCGGTGTCCTTGTCGTTCATCAGCTTTTTGACGATGGCGAACTGGCTGCGCGTGGCGGGCAGCACCTTCAGGGGGATGTCCTCCGGCAAAATGGGCAGATCGTCCATGCGCCAGCGGCGATAGCGCTCGTCCAACTCGTCCGGCTCCATGAGGGAAACGAGGTGGCCCAGCGCCCATGTTACAATGTAACCCTTGCCCATGAGGCAGCCGTCGCCCCGTTGGGAGGCCCCCAACACGCGGGCGATGTCGCGCCCCACCGACGGTTTTTCGGCGACGATCACGATGTTCATACGCCCAAGCATACCACAAAACGCGCCGTTGCGCAAGCGGCGCTTTTCTGCTATAATGAATGGGCGCAAAGGAGGAATTTTCATGTCCGTCGTGCAAAGCGCGGAGGCGCTGATCGGCAATACCCCGCTCTTAAAACTGAATCGCCTGTTTCCCGGCGCGGAGATCTACGCCAAGTTGGAATACCTCAATCCCGCGGGCAGCGCCAAGGACCGCGCCGCCAAATCCATGCTCAACGACCTGGAGGCGCGCGGCCTGCTCAAGGAGGGCGGCACCGTGGTGGAGCCGACCTCGGGCAACACCGGCGTGGCGCTGGCGGCGCTGTGCGCCGCGCGCGGCTATCGCCTCGTGCTCACCATGCCGGAAACGATGAGCGTTGAGCGGCGCATGCTGCTCTCCGCCTACGGCGCGGAACTGGTGCTCACCCCCGGCGACGAGGGCATGGCCGGCGCGGTGAAGCGGGCGGGTGAGATCATTG
>CAMMGP010000040.1 GCA_946496415.1 uncultured Clostridia bacterium
GTGCAGGGCGAATTGGACGACAGTTCCTGGGTGACGGTGGAGGCGCTCTCCGCCGAAGCCAACGCCCTGATGAGCGACCGGCTGGAACTGCGGTGCCTGTTGAACGTCGCCGCCGAGACGCGCGTGACGAAGGAATACCGCCTTCTCAGCGGCGCGCAGGAGGGGGAGGACGTAAAAAAGCGCCCCGGCATCGTCCTGTTCTGGCCGGGGAGCGATGACGATATCTGGTCCATCGGCAAGCGCTACAATGTCAGCGTCGAAGACGTGCGCGCCATGAATGGCGGCACGGACGTCATCCGGCAGGGCAAGGCGCTGGTGCTCAAGATCTGAGAATTTGCAAAAAGACTCCGGCCGCATCGCGCGGTCGGAGCCTTTTTGCGTCCGTTCAGCTTTTCTGCGCGCCCGCTGCCGGGTCGCTTTCCTCGATGACGATCTCCAGCGCCGTCCCGTCCGCCACGCGCAGCGTCAAAAGGTCGCCCTCGGCGATGTCCGTTGCCGCAGCTTCCTCGAAGCCGTCCTGCGCGCGCCGCCAGACGGGCGCGTCTTCAGCGATGCGCACCAGTTGTACGCCAATGGCGTCGTCTTCCTGCGCCTCTTCCGCGGCTACGCTGTGCGCTTCCGGAACATCCGTCGGCGACGGCGTGGGGGAGGGCTCCGGCGCTTCGATCTCATCCCACGGGTAGGGCGTTTCGTCCTCCTCCGGGTTTACGGCCTCGATGCGCACGAGCAAAGAGCCAATCTCCGCGCGCAGTACCGTGGCCGACCAGATTTCCTCGGCGGGAAGCTCCGCGGCGTCTTCGGCATTGGCGATCATCGGGAACAGCGCCACCAGCATGGTGAGCGCGAAAACAGCAAATCGTTTCATGGCTTGCGCCTCCTTTCACGGTTTGTACCTTCATTGTAAGGCGCGGGATGCGATAAATTATGAGCGTTTTGTGAACAAACGCCACGCGGTCGCGGCGCTCACGATGAAAAAACAATCGGTAGAATGTGCAATAAAAGAAAATGAGCGTTTGATATAAATTGAAAATATTATTGACAGAGGGAATGAAGTGTGTTATAATATCGATAAATCTTAAAAGCCCTTTACAAATACGACCAAGGCGGCGCCGCCGCCGGGAAGCGCAGGTGGCTATGGAAAACAGGAAAGACGGATACATCGTTGAGATGGAAGGCATTTCCAAGCAGTTTCCGGGCGTCAAGGCGCTGGACAACGTCTCCTTTCATTTAAAAGGCGGCGAGGTCATGGCCCTGCTCGGAGAAAATGGCGCGGGCAAGTCCACGCTGATGAAGATACTCTCCGGCGTCTATCAGAAGGATGCGGGCACCATCCGCGTCTTTGGCGAGTCGGTGGAGAATCTCAGCCCCAAGAAGGCGCAGGAGCTTGGCATCGCCATCATCCATCAGGAGCTCAATCTCTGCCCGCATCTGTCCGTGGCGGAGAACATCTTCCTTGGCCGGGAGAAAGTCGGCGCGCTGCGCAGGCTCTCCCAGCGCGAGATGAATCGCGAGGCGGGCAAGATCCTCGAGAATCTGCGCATCGACCTCGCGCCCACCACCATGGTCGGCAACCTGCAGGTTTCCAAGCAGCAGATGGTGGAGATCGCCAAGGCGCTTTCCACGAACGCGCGCGTGCTGATCATGGACGAGCCCACCAGCGCTCTCACCGCCAAGGAGATCGAGGAACTGTTCCGCATCATCCGCCAGCTGCGCGATGAAGGCCGCGGCATCGTCTACATTTCCCACCGCCTTGAAGAACTCCAGCACATCGTCGACAGCGTCACCATTCTGCGCGACGGTCAGTTCGTGGCGGAGATGCCCTTCAAGGACGTCACGCTCAACGAGATCATTTCCTACATGGTCGGCCGCGAGATCAAGGAAAAGTTCCCGCGCGTCACCTGCCCGGTAGGCAAGAAGATCTTCGAGGTTAAGCACCTCAACGCCGGGCGCATGGTGCGCGACGTATCGCTGGAACTGCATGAAGGCGAGATCGTCGGCATTGCCGGCCTGATGGGCGCGGGCCGCACGGAAACCACGCGCGCCATCTTTGGCATCGACCGCAAGGAATCCGGAGAGATCATACTCGACGGCAAGCCGATCACCATCAACAAGCCCATCGACGCCATCCGCGCCGGCATATCGCTCGCGCCCGAGGATCGCAAGCGCGACGGGCTGTGTACCAAGCTTTCCATCCGCGACAATATCGCCCTGCCGAACCTTGACATCGTCTCGGGGCCGCTGACCACCGTGAACATGCGCAAGGTCAACCGCATGAGCGACGAGGCGGTCAGGAATCTGCAGATCAAGCTGCCCAATACGCTCGTGGACGCGGGCAGCCTGTCCGGCGGCAACCAGCAAAAGGTGGTCGTGGGCAAGTGGCTGGCGCGCAATTCGCGCGTGGTGATCTTCGACGAGCCCACCCGCGGCATCGACGTGGCGGCCAAGGTCGAGATCTACCACCTGATGAATCGCCTCAAACAAAACGGCATCGGCGTCCTCTTCGTCTCCAGTGAATTGCCGGAGATCCTCGGTATCTCCGACCGCATTATCGTCATGTGCGATGGGCGCATCACCGGTGAATTGGACGTCAAGGAAGCCACGCAGGAACGCATCCTCGAACTTGCCACGCAGTTCGAGAAGAAGATACAGACAGCCTGACGCGGGTCGAAAGGAGTTTGGATCATGGATCAGAAAGTAAAGCAGCCGAACATATTCAAAAGAGCGTTTGCAAAGCGTGGCATGGGCCAGGTCATCACCGTGTTCTTCGGCCTGATCGTGCTGTGTCTGGTGTTCAACATCGTCAACCCCAATTTCCTGGGCGAGCGCAACATCCCCAACCTGTTCAGGCAGTTCGCGCCCTTCCTCATCGTGGGCATCGGCCAGTCGTTCGTGCTTATCACCGGCAACATCGACCTGTCCATCGGCTCGGTGCTGGGCATGAGTTGCATGACCTCGGCCACGCTGATGTGCAACGGCTGGCATCCGCTGGCCGCCTGCCTGCTGACGATGGTCATTTGCGTGCTCACCGGCTTTATCAACGGCACGCTGGTGGCCGGCTGCAAGCTGCCGCCCTTTATCGCCACGTTGGGCACCATGCAGGTGGCGCGTGGTATCGCCCAGATGGTCAACAACAATATGAACACCAACTCCATCGGCGAATTCGCCGGCGCTTTCCGCGATTTCTTCTATTACGGAAGGTTCCTGTGGTTCTATAACACCTTCTGGATCGCCGTGGTGGTGTGGATCATCTTCAACTTCATCCTCAGCCAGACGCGCACCGGCCGTCACCTTTACGCCATCGGCTCCAACATCGACGCGGCCAAACTCTCCGGCGTCAGCGTCTACTGGACGACCACCAAGGCCTACCTCGTCAGCGCCGCCTGCGCCGGCCTCGTCGGCCTCATCCAGTGCGCCACCACCGGCACCGGCACCATGGACGCCGGCCTCTCCTACGAGATGTACGCGGTCGCGGCTTCGGTCATCGGCGGCGTGTCCACGCTGGGCGGCCAGGGCATTCTCCTGGGCACGGTCGTGGGCGCGGGCGTGTGGAGCGTTTTGAGCAACGGCCTGCAGTTCGCAGGCGTGGCCGTCGGCCCCCGCAACGTCATCATTGGCGTCATCGTCGTTCTCAGCGTGCTGGTGGACGTGGTCGCCCGCAGCGGCCGCTTCTCCCGCAAGCCCAAGGCCTGATCCAAAGCGCGGATCACGCGCTTTTGATAAAATCTTAAGGAGGAACCATGTCATGAAGAAGCTGTTCGCACTCGTACTCTGCCTGATGCTGGCGCTGGGCTGCACCGCCGCCTTCGCCGAGGGCGAGACCCACACCGTCTACCTCATCACCATGGACCTGTTCGACGCCCACTGGGTCGGCGTGGACGAGGGCTGCCAGGCTGCCGTCGCCGAGTTGGCGGAGCAGGGCATCAATATCAACTACGTCTGGAACGCTCCCACGCAGGGCAAGGACGACGCGGCGCAGATCGAGTGCATCAACAATGCATACGCTGACAACGCCGAGGTCATCCTGCTGGCCTCCAACGGCCCCGACACCCAGGTCGCCACGCTGGAAGAGTTGAGCAACAACGGCGTGATCATCATCTACGTCGACTCTCCCGCCAACTTTGACGGCGCCGTGCAGACGCTGGCCACCAACAACAAGAATGCGGGCGTGCTCGCCGGCGAGCAGATGCTGGCCGCTCTCGAAGCCAAGGGCATCACTGAGGGCACCATCGGCATCGTCAACGTCAACGCCGCCACCGATTCCACCGCGCAGCGCGAGGCTGGCTTCCGCGAGGCTCTGGATGGCTCCGGCTTTGAGATTCTCGAAACCCAGTACTCCAACGGCGACGCGACCCTGAGCCAGGAGATCGCCAACAACTTCATCACTGAAGGCGTCGTCGGCCTCTTCGGCGCGAACGAAGGCTGCAGCGTGGGCGTGGGCAACGCCATCGCCGCCAACGGCAACGAACTGACCGGCGTGGGCTTCGACAAGTCCGACGCCATCCTCAATCTGGTCAAGGATGGCAGCCTGCTGTGCACCATGGCCCAGAACCCCTATGAGATGGGCTATCAGGGAATGCTGACCGCCGCCGCCGCGCTCCAGGGCGAGACCGAGTTTGAAGATGTCGATACCGGCGTCTCCGTGCTCGACGCTGCCGCCGCGGAAGAACTGCTTGCCGCCGCGGAATAAGTAGGACGCAATCTGGTTTTGTGGGGGACGGCCAGTTCTGGCCGTCCCTTCAATGAAAAAGGGGGCGATGTGCATGGAGAACCTTCGCGGCAGCAGCGTCAACGATGTCAAACTGCAAAACCGCCGCCTCGTCCTGTGCACCATCGTCGAGCGGCCGATGATCTCGCGCGGCGAGATCGCCGAGGCCACGGGCCTGAGCAAAATGTCGATGAGCAACATCATCGGCGAACTGATGCAGGCGGGCATCGTCTGCGAACCGGCGCAGGCGCGCGCGGAGTCCGCCTCTCCGGGCCGCCGGCCCGCATATCTGGATCTGGCGGATGCATCTCCCTGCGAGGTTGGCGTCTTTATTTCCCGCCACGACGTTCAGGTGGCGGTGGGCGATCTGCGCACGCACGTCTTCTGGAGCCGCAGCGCGTCCTACCCGGAGCGGATGGACGAGCGCACATTGGTCGGTATGACGCTTGCGCTCATCCGCGAGGCGCTGGCCAACTGCCGGCGTCCGGTGCTGGGGATCGGCATTGCCGCCATCGGCCCGGTCAGCACGCAGCGGGGCACGCTGTTGCAACCGGCCAATTTTTATGGCATACACGATGTTCCCATCGTCCGCATCGTGGCGGAGGAGACGGGCTATCCCGTGTTTTTCACCGCCGACAGCATGGCCGGGGCGCAGGGCGAAAAGCTGTTTGGCGAAGGCCGCGCCCACGACAATTTTCTCTTCCTGTTGCTTTGGGAGGGCATTGGTTGCGGCGTCGTCGTCGATGGCAAGCTGCACGCCGGAGAACACGGCCTTGGCGGCGAATTGGGACATACCTCTATCCGCTTCGATGGCCCCGTGTGCCCCTGCGGCTCGCGCGGCTGCCTGGAGTTGTACGCCAGCACCGCCCGCATGGCGGAGCATGTGCGCGCCCGCGTGGAGGCCGGGGAACCTTCGCGGTTGAAAGACGCGCAACTCAACTGGTCTACCATCCTCAACGCCGCCGTCGCGGGCGACAGCGCCGCGCGCTCAGCGGTCGAGGAATACTGCGATTATCTTTCCTGCGCGCTGGTCAACATGGTCAACGTCTTTGATCCGGAGATTATCTACATCTGTCAGTATGAAAACCCTAAGGCGGGCGAACTGCTGGCGGCGCTTTTACAGGAGCGCGTTCGCGCGCGCATGCTCGCTCCGGATTGCCGCCGCATGTCCGTGCGCTGTTCCACGTTCGGTTCCCGCTCGGTGATGACGGGCGCGCTGGCGCTGGTGGCGGGCAAGGTATTCGACGGCACGCTGCCGTTCATGCCGTAAGAGGAACAGGAGTAAGTAGAAAATCAAGAGGAGGAAACAAACGTGCGCAGCATTGCTTTGTCGCCGGAACGCCTTGAGGCGTTGCTGGCGCGGCTTGAGCGCGTGCGGGCGGTCGCCATTGGCGATGTGTGCCTGGATGTGTATTGGATCGCGGATATGCGCCGCGCCACGCTGTCCCGGGAAACGCCGCATTATAACCTGCCGGTCGTCGAGGAGCGCTATTCCCTGGGCGGCGCGGGCAATGTGATGAACAATATGCGCGCTCTGGGCGCGAATGTGTTGCCGGTGACGCTTTTGGGGCGCGACTGGCGGGGCGGCATCGTCCGCGAGTGCATGGCCGCCTGCGCCCTGCCCACGGACGCTCTGGTGACCGCGGAGGAGCGCGTGACGCCCGCCTATGTCAAGCCCTATCGCTGTGGCCATGGCGACGTCCGCTATGAGGACCCGCGCATCGACTTTGAAAATGCGGAGCCGCCTGCGCGGGCTGCGGAGGAAGCGCTGCTCGCCGCGTTTACAAAGGCCGCGGAGGATGCGGACGTAATCGTCGTTTCCGACCAACTCGCCACGGGCGTCGTTACCGCGCGCCTGCGTCAGGCGCTGTGCGCCATGGCCGCGGCAGGCAAGAGAGTCGTGGCCGACAGCCGCGATAACATCGCGTCCTTTGCCGGCTGTGTCGTCAAGCCCAATGAATTGGAGGCAGCCCGCGCCGCCGGCCTCGCGCCCGCGGCCGTCACGCCGGAAGACTATTTGCCCGTGGCGCGACGCCTGCGGGAGATGACGGGCGGCGACGTCATCGTCACCCTAGGCGCGGTGGGCGCCATGTGCCTTACAGACAAGGAGGCGTGCTTCGCGCCCGGCGTGCCCGTGTCGCCGCCCATCGACATCGTCGGCGCGGGCGACAGCTTCCTCTCCGCCTGCGCGTTGGCGCTGGGCGCGGGCGCGGCGCTTGAAGAGGCCATCGCCCTGGGCAACCTCGCCTCCGCCGTCACCATTCAAAAGATCGGCCAGACGGGCACCGCTTCCGCGGCGGAGATCCGCGCCGTCCACGCTGGCCGGAAAGCGTAAACGCCCGGCACGTTTGCAACACGCCCCATTGGGGTATTCAACAAAAGGACGGGTGCACGGCATGTTCGAGATCATCTGCGGCAACGACTTTTCCTTTGGAGGCGGGACATTTACCTGCACGTTCTATTGCCGCACGGAAACAGACGCCTTCCCCGACGCCGCTTGGACGGATGTTGCCGCGACCGTGCTCGACTGGTGGGCGGACGCGCTCCTTGCCGTCGCAAACAGGGAGCGGGCCGGTTTTCGCCTGCTGTTCGAGGATGGCCCCTTTCGGATCGACGGCGTGAAGACGGGGGAGCGCGCTGCGCTTTCCTTCTGCCGTTGGGGCGGCGATTTTTCTTCCGCGCGGACGTTGTTCACCGCGGAGGTCCCCTTTGCGGAGTTGCTTGAGGCCGTGCGCAAGGCGGCGCTGCGGCTGTGTTCGGCGCTCTTTCTCGCCGGATATGGCGAGGACGCGCGCAGAGCGCGCGCCATTTCCGCCAGACTGGAGCGCGTCCAGTTATAAAAAACGATCAAAAGAGGAGCAAATATGGAGATCCTGCAAAAAACGCCTCAAACGCCGGTCGAGGCGGTGCTGTTCGATTTTGACGGCACCATCTCCACGCTGCGCTACGGCTGGGTGCCGGTGATGCGGCAGCTGATGCTGGAGTTGCTCGGCGGCGACGCGCCCAGCGCGGCGCTGGAAAAAGAAGTGGACGACTATATCGAGGAATCCACCGGCATACAGACCATCTTTCAAATGAAATGGCTGGCCGCGCGCGTGCGCCAAGCTGGTCGCACGGATCTTCCCGACGACCCCTGGTGGTACAAGGACGAATACAACCGCCGCCTGATGCAGACGGTTTCCGCCCGCGTGGAGGCGGTCGCATCCGGCACGCAGCGGCGGGAGGACTATCTCATCGCCGGCGCGGCGGCGTTTTTGCAGGCGCTGCAAGAGCGCGGGGTGCGCTGCTATGTGGCAAGCGGCACCGACGATAAAGACGTGCGCAACGAGGCGCATGCCCTGGGCGTCGACGCTTTCTTTGCCGGCATCGCCGGCGCGCCAGATCACGCCGAAGGCTGCGCCAAGGAAGCGGCGCTGCGCATGCTGGTGGAAACGATCGGCCTGTCCGGGGAAAAGATCGCCGTCATCGGCGACGGCAAAGTGGAAATCGCTCTGGCCCGGGAGATCGACGCGCGCGCCCCCGGCCTGGCCACGGACGAGGCGCGCCTGCGCGGCGTGGACGCGCAAAAGCGCGC
>CAMMGP010000041.1 GCA_946496415.1 uncultured Clostridia bacterium
CTGTCGAGCAGCTGCGCGTCCGCGGCCACGGTGACGCTCTCCGGCTGGATGGAGATGGAAGTTACCTCGTAACCTTCAGCCGGCGAACCCTGCACCACGTCCTCGATGGCGGTGGAGATGGGCAGTTCGCGCGTGGGATAGACGTCCACGCCCACAGTGATGGAACTGGAAGCGCTGCTCAAAAGCGTTTGCGGGATCTCCTCGCCCGAATAGTCGAGCAGCACGAAGCGCGCCGCGGTGACGTAGGAAGTCTCCCGGTCGGTGACGTCCACATAGACGTAGGCCGAAGCGACGGTCTGCACCACGCTCGAGGGGCCGCTGATGACCAACTCCTCCGGGTTGAGGCGGTTGATGTTGTACCAGATGTCTTCCTGCTGCTCGCCGCTGATGGCGGCGTTGACGGGAACGGAACGCGAGTCGTACATCTCAAATTCGAGTTTGACCGACTCGGGCAGTATGCGCGTCACGCGGCCATAGGTGGTGGTGGCCCTGAGCGGCACTTCCTGCGTGCCCGCCGCGCGCACGCTGGAAAGATCCAGCGTTACCTGAACGTTGTCCGCGTCCGCCAGCGCGTAGCTGGACTGCGGCACCTCCAGCTGCACGGAAACGCCGTCCAGCGCCTCCGCGGGGTCGCTGGCGAGCGCAAGGCGGTTGGCGTGGAGCGTCGATTCGTTGCTCACATAGGCCGTCAGGCCGTTGATGTCCTTAGTGCGGGTGATGGAGGGATTCGAGGAGACTACATAACTCCACAGAAGAATAGCCAGCAAAAGCGAGAGCAGCTTTAACCCCAGGTTGTGGGAAAGCGAGCCCCAGAAGGCCTTGCCGAAACGCTTGAGAAGGGTGAGGATCTTATTCTTCATCGCCATCCTCCTTTTGCTTTACGGCGCGCGCGCCAAACAGGGAAGAGCGCGAGGACAGCCATGCCGGCGGTAGGTCGTCAGGCATAAACAACTCGGTCAAAAGTATGTTCAGCGATTTGGTGTCCAGATAGCGGGTCAGCTTGCCGTCGCGCGCCATGGAGATGATGCCCGTTTCCTCAGAAACGATGATGCTCACCGCGTCCGTCGATTCGGTGATGCCGATGGCAGCGCGATGGCGCGTGCCCAGTTCGCGGGAAAGGGAATGGTCGTCGGTGAGTTGCAGGATGCAGGCCGCGGCCACGATGCGCTCGCCGCGCACGATCACCGCGCCGTCGTGCAAAGGCGTGTTCGGCTCGAAGATGTTTTCAATCAGCGGCGCGGAGATCTCGCCGTCGATGACGGTGCCGGAATCGATGACGTCCGCCAGCCCCGTGTGCCTTTCAAAGACGATCAGGGCGCCGATGCGCTTTCTGGACATGTTGTTCAGCGAGCGCACCACTTCCTGCACGAGGTTGTCCACGTCCCGCAGGCGCTGCTTGCGCGCGGAGGTAAACATGTGGCGCGACCAGTTCGAGCGGCCCAGTTGCTCAAGGCCCCGCCGCAACTCCGGCTGGAACATGATCACCAGCACCAGAAGCCCCATGCTGATGATCTGCTGGAGCATCCAGTTGAGGGCGTTGAGTTGCAGGGCGTCCGACACCCAGGCGAACACAAGCACCACGGCGATGCCCTTGAACACGGCGCTGGCGCGGGTGTGGATGAGCAGCTTGATGATGTAATAGATGATCACCGTCATGATCGCCACGTCAAAGACGTTGCGCCAGTCCGGCTGCAAAAAGAGGTTGGTAAACAAAGCGCCCGCGTCCCGCAAAAAAGAACTGATCTGCGCCATGCACATACCTCCCTCGAATTTAGCGGTACCCGTCTTCTATTATAATACAAAACCGGCGCAAAACACAGGCATTTTTCGCAAAAGTCCAGTTTTTTTCTAACCAGCGGCGCGCATCGGAAAATATTCCTACCGCCGGAAAAAAACCTCGCCTTGCGCTTTGACGCCGGGAATGGTATAATTGTTCCATACGAAGGGCAAAACGCGCCCATTTTTTGGAGGCAAGCACTTGCAGCACCACTTTTACGCCTACATGGCCCGCATGAAACTCATCAAGCGCTGGGGCCTGCGCCACAATACCCGAGAGGAGAACGATCAGGAGCATTCCCTGCAGGTGGCGATGATCGCCCATGCCCTGGCGATATACAAAAACCGCCGCTATGGGGGAAATGTCGATGTGGAAAAGGTGCTGCTCTATGCCCTCTACCACGAGGCCGCCGAGGTCATCACCGGAGATCTCGCCTCGCCGATCAAATACTTCAACCCCGGCATCCGCGACGCCTATAAGGAAATCGAGCGCATGGCCTCGGAAAAGCTGCTGGACTATCTGCCCGCGGATTTTCAGGAAGATTTCCGGGAACTGCTCTTTCCCGACGAGGAGAGTTACGAATGGCGCATCGTCAAGGCTGCCGATCGCATCAGCGCCTACGTCAAGTGTCTGGAGGAATACGGGTTTGGCAACCGTGAATTCCTCACCGCGCAGGAGAACGTCCGCGCCTCCGTCTCGCAGATGAACATGCCCGAGGCCGAGGATTTTATGCGGGAATTCGCGCCGAGCTTCATGCTGCCGCTCGACGCTTTGAACTAAAAGGAGGGAATACCCATGTACCGCAAGCTGAAGGAGCGCGTCTACGAAGCCAACATGGAACTGTTTCACCGCAAGTTGATCGTCTACACCTGGGGCAATGTCTCCGAGGTGGACCGCGAAAAAGGCGTCATGGCCATCAAGCCCAGCGGCGTGCCCTATGAGGATCTCAAGCCGGAGATGATGGTCATCCAGTCGCTGGAGACGGGCGAAGTGCTCTCCGAGGGCTACCGTCCCTCCACGGACGCGCCCACCCATCTGGCCATCTACCGCGCCTTTGAGGAAGTTGGCGGCATGGTGCACACCCACTCCACCTGCGCCACCGCCTGGGCGCAGGCGGGCCTTGCCATTCCCTGCATGGGCACCACCCACGCCGACTACTTCCACGGCGATATCCCCGTCACCCGCTTTTTGACCCCCGAGGAAACCGAGGAGGACTACGAGGGCAACACCGGCAAGGTCATCATCGAGGCCTTCCAGGGCAAGAACCCCATGCATACCCCCGGCGTGCTGGCCAATGGCCACGGCCCCTTCACCTGGGGCAAGAACGGCGCCGACGCCGTTTACAACGCCGTGGTGCTCGAGGAACTGTCCAAAATGGCGCTGATGACGCGCGCGCTCAACCCCGCCGCGGGCGAACTGCCGCATCACATCAGCGACAAGCATTTCCTGCGCAAGCATGGCCCGAACGCCTATTATGGGCAAAACTAGGGCGCGGCGCGGGGATTCATAACCTGTTTTTGACAATTTACGCCCCCTGGTTTTGGAAGCTTGCGCAAATTGCTTTAGAACCAGCCGCCGCAAATTGGCTTCGTCGGGAACCTGCTGAAAAAGCGGGTTTCCGTTTTTGCGCGCTCGGCAAAGGGACGAAAGCGCCCAAAGGCATTTTGGCGATTGCGCGAATGGCGCGTTCGTTACAAATTTGTTATAATAAAAGCGCACTGGATGTTGCTGTGAAACGATGCGTAAAGGAGGTCAGAACGCATGGCAAGCCTGTCGCTGCGCAATATTTGGAAGGTCTATCCGGGCGACGTCACTGCTGTCAAGGATTTTAATCTGGAGATCGAGGATAAGGAATTCGTGGTGCTGGTCGGCCCCTCGGGCTGCGGCAAGTCCACCACGCTGCGCATGGTCGCCGGCCTGGAGGAGATCAGCAAAGGCGAATTGTATATCGACGGCAAACTGGTCAACAACGTGCTGCCCAAGGACCGCGACATCGCCATGGTGTTTCAAAGCTATGCCCTTTATCCGCACATGACGGTCTACAACAATATGGCCTTCGCCCTCAAATTGCGCAAGACGCCCAAGGCGGAGATCGACCGCCGCGTGCGCGAGGCGGCGAAGATCCTCAGCATCGAGCAGCTTCTCAACCGCAAGCCCGCCGCGCTTTCCGGCGGCCAGCGCCAGCGCGTGGCCCTGGGCCGCGCCATCGTGCGCGAGCCGAAGGTGTTTTTGATGGACGAGCCTCTGTCCAACCTGGACGCCAAACTGCGCGTGCAGATGCGCACGGAGATTACCAAGCTGCACAAGCGCCTCCAGACCACTTTCATCTACGTCACCCACGATCAGACTGAGGCCATGACCATGGGCACGCGCATCGTGCTGATGAAGGATGGCGTCATGCAACAGAACGATACGCCGCAGAATCTCTACGATTTCCCGGAGAATCTCTTCGTGGCCGGCTTTATCGGCACGCCGCAGATGAACATTTTCCGCGTCAAATTGGAAAAGGGCGTTGACGGCGTTTACGCCGTGTTCGGCGAAAACCGCATCAAGGTGCCCGCGGGCAAATTGCAGCGCTTTACCTCGGACAGCTACATCGGCCGCGAGGTCTACATGGGCGTGCGCCCGGAGAACATCCACGACGAACAGGCCTTCCTCGCCGCCTCGCCGGACAGCATCATCGACGTCTCTGTGGAGATCGTCGAGTTGATGGGTTCGGAGACGTATCTCTACCTCTCCACCTCCGGCAAGTCGGATAATATCATCGCCCGCGTCGATCCGCGTTCCCCGGCCCGCGCCGGCGACAAGATCCCCGTGGCGCTGGATGCCAACCGCCTGCACTTCTTTGATATCGAAACGGAAAAGACCATTTTGAATCGCGTCTGATACGGCGAGGAGCGCTGGCAAGACCCACAAACGCAAGAATTGCCCTGAGAAACAAACGATCAGCGGCAATTCTTGCTTTTTCAGGCGCGCGGCCGTCCGGATCTCTTTTACGGATGCGCCGGCCCTGTGCGCAATGCGTCGCCTCGCTCTTCTTTCGCAACTTTGTCAACTTCTTTCTCTGCCGGCTTCAGCGCTCCGGCCAGGTGCAGCGCGAGTTTTGCCAGCCCTGGCCCGGCGATCTCATAGAGCACGGCCGAGGAGAGCACGATGGTGTTGAGCAGACTGCCCATCTCCGGCGGCAGCATGCGCTCGCCCAGCGCCGCCAGGCCGATGGATACGCCCGCCTGCGGCGTCAGCGCCAGCCCCAGATAGCGGCGCACACTTTTGTCCTCGCCCGTCAGCAGCGCCCCCGCCGTCGCCCCTGCGTACTTGCCGAGTATGCGCACGAAGAAATAACTCACGCCGATGACGCCCGCCGTCTTCAGCGCCGGCACATTAAGCCGCATGCCGGAAACGACGAAGAAAAACGTCAGCACCGGCGGTGTGAAGCGCTCCACCGCCTTGAACAGCGCTTCGCCCTTGCGGGAGATATTGGCGTGTACCATGCCCAGCGCCATGCAGGCAAGCAGCGGCGATATGTCCACGGCGGCGCAGAGCCCGGAGAGCGTCAAAAGCAGGATCACTACCATCAGCAGGCGGTTGTAGCGCGACGTCACGCGCCTTTCGCCCCACTTGAGCAGAAACGCCATGCCCGCGCCCAGGGCCACCGCCGCGATGTTGTAGGCGATGGGAAGGAGGATGCTCGCCGCGTCCGCCTTGCCCGCCGAACCGGCGATCTGGCTGATCGTGGCGCAAACGCTGAAGGCCAGCAGCGCCACCGCGTCGTCCAGCGCCACCACCTGCAAAATGGTATCCACAAAGTGCCCCTTGGCCTTGTATTGGCGGATGGTCATCAGCGTCGAAGCCGGAGCGGTCGCCGCGCCCACCGCCCCCAGCAGCAGCGCAAACGAAAGGGGCAGATGGAAAACCAGCAGCATCACCGCCGAGATGGCCGCCGCCGCGGTCAGCGATTCCAGCGCCGTGACGATCAGCACCCGCGCCCCGCTCTTTTTCAGCGTTTCCCACTTGAAGTAGCGCCCCACGCCAAAGGCGATGAAGGAAAGCGCCACGTCGGTGACGAAGCCCATGCTCTCCACCATTTCGGCGTCGATCCATTTCAGCCCGCAGGGGCCGATGAGTATGCCCGCCACGATGTATGCGGTGACATTGGGAAGCTTCAGCCGCTTCGTCAACCGGCTGAGCAGGAAGGCCGACAGGAGCATTACCGCCAGTTCGAGGATGACCAGAGATGTGTGGTTGACGTGCAACGCAAGCGCCATGGATATCCCGCCTTTCCGCGCGGGCCGCGCCCGCTTTGTCTCCGGGAACTGCCGGCCGCTCCCGGATGGCTTGATTCTAGGCCGGAAACGTGATAAAATCAAATCAAACTTTTTGTGCGTTCCATCAATTTTTGGAATCGTTCGCTTTCGGAGGCGCTTTTCATGCTCGATCCCAAGATCCACACGCTCCTGACGCTGGAGGAACTCGGCTCCTATACCCGCGCGGCGCAGGCGCTTTCGCTGACCCAGCCGGCCGTCAGCCACCATGTGCGCATGCTGGAGGAGGAATACGGCATTCAGATCTTCGTCAAGGGCAGCCGCAAACTCAAGCCCACGGCGGACGGGGCCCTGCTGCTCAAATACGCCCACCGCGCGGCGGCCATTTCCGAGCGGGCGCGGCAGGCGCTCAGGGATTCCCTCGAGCGGATCGAACGCCTCACCATCGGCATCACGCCTACCGCCAGCGACCTGCTGGCCCCACAGGTGCTTGCCGCGTATCTGGATCACCATCCCAATATGCGCGTCGAGATCGTGCGCAATACGATAAAAAATATTGATGATATGCTGCGGTTTTATGAATTGGATTTCGCCATCATCGACGGCGTCATGCCCGGCGAGCGCTACGATTCCATCCTCCTCGGCACAGACCACCTGTGCCTGATCGCCGCGCCGGCGCATCCCTTTGCCCGCCGCGCCAGCGTCACCTTCGACGAACTGACGCATCAGCGGCTGGTGCTGCGCCCGCAGGGCACCGGCACGCGCGACCTGCTCGAGGGCTATCTGCTCAGCCATGGCCGCAGCGTGCAGGACTACCGCGTGGTCATGGAGATCGACAGCGTATCCGCCATCAAGGAGATCGTCGCCAACGGTCTGGCAGTCTCCATCATCAGCCACAATGTCTGCCGCGAGGAGGAAAAGAGCGGTAAACTGGCCGTAGTGCCCATCGAAAACAGCCGCATGGTGCGCCAACTCAGCCTCGTTTTTCCGCCGGACTTTCAGCATCCGGAACTCCTGCGCGAGTTGCAGAGCGAATACGCCCGCCGCATTGGCTGAAAAAGCGCCGCCGCAGACTGCGTTCGTCTGCGGCGGCGTATTTTTTCTGCCGTTCAGCGATTGTCTCCCCAGTAGATGACGGCCAGCATGTCCGGCCCCGTATGGGCGCCGATGATGGGGCCGATGGGGGCGACGTGTACGTCGGCGTCGGGGTAATTTTGCAGGATCGTCTCCTTGAGCAATTCGGCATCTGCCGGGCAGTCGCCATGGCCCACCGCCACCAGCTTGCCGCGCTCAGGAGTCCAGCCCTGGCGCATTAGTGAGAGCTGCGTCTCGATGGCCTTGCGGCGGCCGCGCGGCTTGCCCATCACCTGCAAATGCCCCGTCTCGTCCACGTGCAAAAGCGGCTTGATCTGCAAAGCTGTGCCGATCATCGCCACCGCGCCGGAAACGCGCCCGCCGTGGCGCAAATGGTCGAACGTATCCACCGTGAACCAGTGGCACACGTGCAGCCGGTTCTCCTCCAGCCAGGCCACCATTTCCTCAAAGCCCATGCCCTCCGCCTGCTTTTTCAGCGCCTCGCAGAGCAGAAAGCCCTCGCCCACAGAGGCGCACAGCGAATCGACGCACACCAGCTTGCGCTCCGGATACTCCTCGGCCAATTCCCGCATGCACAGCCGCGCGCGCTCGATGGTGCCGGAAAGGCCGGAGGAAAAGCACAGGTAGAGCACGTCCTGCCCATTTTTCAGGGCTTTTTCAAAGGCCTTGCGGTACACCAGCGGGTTGATCTGCGAAGTGGTGGCGAACTTGCCGGCGCGCTGTTCGGCATAGAACTGTTCTACGGTGAGGTCGCCGCCCGGTCCGTAGGTGTAGGAGCGGTCGCCGATTGTGACCTCCATGGGGATGATCTCCACCGGGAGCAGCCCCTCGCGCATGGAAGGGCAGGTATCGGCCGTGGCGTCGCTGTATATCTGATAGCCCATGCAAAAAAAACTCCTCGTTTTCTTTGGTCGTCGCGGAAAACGCCGCGCGATGTCATTATAGAGGGCGCGCGCCGCACCTGTCAACCATAATACGGGAAAGATTGCGCTATGCCAGCAGTTCCACGCGATTGCCCTCCGGGTCGAGCACGCAGCTTTCGTAGTAGCCGTCGCCGGTGACGCGCGGACCGCTCTCCACGGCGCAGCCCGCCGCGCGCAGGCGCT
>CAMMGP010000042.1 GCA_946496415.1 uncultured Clostridia bacterium
GGCGCCCAAGGGGCGCAAGGGCCGACCGGACCGTCAGGGATCCCGGGCGCGACGGGCCCGACCGGGGCCACAGGGCCTGCGGGTGCGACTGGCGCGACGGGTCCTGTTGGACCGATGGGACCCGCAGGCGAGGTTGGTCCGACAGGCGCGACGGGTCCTGTCGCGCCAGCGGGGGCTACGGGCGAAGTTGGCCCGACCGGCGCGACGGGTCCTGCGGGTGAAATTGGTCCGACCGGTGCGACAGGTCCTGCCGGTGTCGCCCCGCCGGATGCCTTTGCCTCCTTCATCGACTACGAGGACCTCTTTACAAGCGGCGATCGGATCACGCTTTTCCCTTCGGTGCCTGATCCCACGGGCAATATCACCGAATCCACTCTGACGCAGGTCTCTCTCACGGCCGGATATTACCTGGTCACCTACAGCGTCTCCGCCATACTGCGCGACCCCAATTATATCCAGGTGACGCCCTTTTACAATGGTACAGCGCATCTGGAGACCGGCGTCTATTTCGCCACCACCGCCAACGGCAGTTCGGCTGTCGGCGCATCGAGTTTCATCCTTTACGCGCCCGAAGCGACTGTGTTCAGCCTCACGTACAATGGCCCCGAGGATGCCCGCGAAGGCACCGTGACCCTCACGTTTCTCAAGTTGCGCGTCCCCGCCTGATGCGGGGACATTTTCTTTGCTTTGGACGTGAGTTTACCGAACTTGTCTTGCGCCTCGCGCAAAAATACGCTATATTGTTCATAATATCGGCATCCGGGTATATATAGAGAAAAGCGAAGGAAAAAGAAGGACGGAAAATGCTGGAGATTCGCGATCTGCACAAGCGATTCGACGACGCCGACGTGTTGCGCGGCGTATCGCTGACCATTGAAACAGGCGAATTCGTCACGCTGCTCGGCCCCTCCGGCTGCGGCAAGACCACCACGCTGCGCATCGTCGCCGGCCTCACCGCGCCGGATGGCGGCCGCGTGCTTTTGGACGGCGCGGACATCACCGCCCTGCCGCCGGAGAAACGCGACGTCAATACCGTATTTCAGAGTTACGCGCTCTTTCCGCATATGAACGTGGGCAGGAACATCGCCTACGGCCTGCGCGTGCGCGGCGTGAAAAAGGACGAGCGCGAGCGCCGCGTGCGGGAAATGCTGCGCCTGGTGGCGCTGGAGGGCTTTGAAGAGCGCATGCCTTCCCAACTCTCCGGCGGACAGAGGCAGCGTATCGCCATTGCCCGCGCGCTGGTTTTGCAGCCGAAGCTGCTGTTGCTGGACGAGCCTCTCGGCGCGCTCGACCTCAAATTGCGCCAGCAGATGCAGCGCGAACTCAAGGACATACAGAAGCGCTCCGGCATCGCATTTCTTTATGTGACCCACGATCAGGAAGAAGCGCTCAACCTTTCCGACCGCATCGCCATCATGCGCGACGGCCTCATCGAGCAGATCGGCGCGCCCGAGGACATCTACGAGCGCCCGCAGACGCGCTTCGCCGCAGAGTTCATCGGCCAATCAAATTTTCTGCCTTGCGAAGTCGTGGACGCGGGGAGCGGCGTGCCCGTGCTCTCCTGCGCAGGACAGCGCTTCCCCGGTCGCGCGGGATATCCCGAATTGCGCGTGGGCGACAGGATTGAGGTCTGTCTGCGCATTGAGCGCGTGCGCCTCTCCCGCACGCCCATCGGCCCCTGCGCCCTGCCGGCAACGCTCAAATCCCGCCATTACGCGGGCGGCTCCATCCGCGAAACGGCGATTCTGCCGGATGGGCAGGAGGTGTTCGCCATCCAGCAGACCTCGGGAGATGAACGGCTGGAGGAGGGCGAGCCCGTATACGTCTGCTGGAATCCGAACGAGGCAGCGCTGGTGCGATGAAGACGAACGTGCGCAAGAAAAAAGACGGCGCTTTGCTGCTGGTGGCGCCCATGGCCATTTGGACGATCCTCTTCGTGGTCGTGACGCTCGGGTACATACTCTACCTGAGTTTTACGACGCGCGCGGAGAACGGCATGGGCGTGACGGCGCAACTGACGCTGGACAACTATTTGAAACTTCTCAACCCCAGCTATCTCAAAGTGCTGGGAAACAGCCTTAAACTCGCGGCGATCACCACGATCATCTGCCTGCTGGTGGGCTATCCCTTCGGTTACCTGATGGCCAAGGCTTCGCCCAGGCGTCGCGCGATTTTGATGCTGCTGGTGATCGTGCCCTTCTGGACGAACGCCCTTGTGCGCGTCTACGGCTGGCGCATCCTCCTGATGGGCGATGGGCCGATCAACGTATTTTTGCAAACGCTGGGGCTGATTGATAAGCCGCTCAAATTGCTCAATACCTTTGGCGCGGTGGTGCTGGGCATGGTCTACGCGCTGCTCCCCTTTATGATCCTGCCCACCTATTCTTCCGTGGAGAAGATGGACTGGGCGCTGGTGGAGGCCAGCCGCGACATGGGCGCTTCGCCTTTGCGCGCCTTTGTCACCGTCACGCTGCCCCTGACCGCGCCGGGCGTTTTGGCGGGCTGCGTTTTGACGTTCGTGCCCTCCATCGGCCTGTTTTTCATGAGCGACCTCCTGGGCGGGGCCAACGACGTGTTTCTCGGCAACCTCATCAACGATCAACTCTTAAAGAGCCGCGATTGGCCCTTCGCGGCGGCGCTGTCCGTGGTAATGATGCTTTTGACCAGCCTGTTCCTCTGGCTCTACCGCCGCGCCGGCGGCAAGGCCGAGGACATCGCGGCGCTGTAAGGGGGTGGGCGCATGAAAAACGGTTCCTGGCGCTCCCGCCTGTACATGGCGCTGGTTCTGCTGCTGATGTATCTTCCCATCGTCGTCACGGCAGTGTATTCCTTCAACGCCAACCAGAGCCGCTTTACCTTTCAGTTCACCGGCTTTTCCCTGCAGCACTACAAGGCGCTGTTTCAGGATACCAGCGGTCTTCTGGACGCCCTGTGGCAGAGTTTACAACTGGCGCTGTACAGTTGCCTGATCTCCGCCGCGCTGGGCACGCTGGGCGCGGTGGGCATGGCGCGGCGCAAGTTCCGGCTCGGCGGAGCCTTGGAAGGGCTGGCGCTTTTACCGGCCATGACGCCGGAGATCATCATGGCGATGGGCTTTCTGGCCGTCTTCACCGCCGCGGGCCTGCCCTTTGGCATGTTGACGCTGGTGCTGGCGCATGTGACGTTCTGCGTGCCCTATATCTACATCGTCGTCAAGGGCCGTCTGGCGGGCATGGACCCCGATCTTCCCAACGCCGCCCGCGATCTGGGCGCTTCCCCGGCGCGCGCGTTCTGGACGGTGACGCTGCCGCTGATCCTGCCCGGCGTGCTTTCCGGAACGCTGCTGGCCTTCGCCATGAGCATGGATGATTTTGTCATCAGCTTTTTCGTTACCGGCCCCGGCACGACCACCTTGCCGGTGAAGATCTACTCCTCCGTGCGCATGGGCGTGAGTTTGCAGGTCAACGCGCTTTCCACGCTGATGCTGGCCACGGTGTTTCTTCTCACGGCGGCGCTCCGGCTTTTGCGCCGCAGACGCGCTGCGCAAACCACTTGATTTTTATAAGGAGGTAGTACCCCTATGAAAAAACTCTTCGCGCTGCTTTTGGTGTTGCTCCTCGCCGCCGCGCCCGCGCTGGCCGAGGGCAGCATCAACATCTACACCTGGGACGGCTATTTTGACCCCGCGACCATCGCCGCCTTCACCGAGGAGACAGGCATCGAAGTCAACCTCTCCCCCTTCGCCTCCAATGAGGATATGCTGGTGGTGATGCAGTCCGGCGCGGCTTACGACATCGTGCTGGCCAGCGACTATGCCCTCAACATCCTCCGCAAGGCCGATCTGCTCCAGCCGCTCGATATGGAGGCGCTGACCAACTACGAAAACCTCGACCCCTCCTATCTCAACCAGTACTACGACCCGGACGGGACGTACAGCATCCCCTACGCGCCCGGCTCGCCGGTCTTGGTCTACAATCCCGAATTGGTCGAGGGCGAGATCACGTCCTTTGCCGACCTCTTTGACGAGCAGTTCGCCGGCTCTGTGTGCCTGCTCGACAGCGCCCGCGTGATGATCGGCTATATCAACATCATGCTTGGCCACGACTTCAACACCACCGACGACGCGGAACTGGCCGAGGCCGCGGAGAAACTCAAGGAAATCAAGCCCAACGTGCTGGCGCTGGATTCCAACCTTGCCTATCAGTATCTGCTCTCGGGCGAAGCCAAGGCGGCTTTCCTCTTTACCTCGCAGGCCGTGGTGTGCGAGCAGTCCATGCCCGGGGCGTTTGAATATGTGTTCCCCTCCGAGGGCATCGGCTTTGGCATAGACGCCATGGTCATCCCCGCCAGCGCCGAGAACCCCGAGGGCGCCAACGCCTTCCTGAACTACCTGATGCGCCCTGAAGTGGCGGCGACCATCCAGCCGTGGACGATGTATCTGAACGTCAACGCCGCGGCGGCCGAACTCCTGCCCGAAGGCAGCCTCGATTACGCTGCCCTCAACATCCCCGAGGACTTGTTTGCCACCAAGCAGTTTGCCGAGGATCTGGGCGATTATGAGAGCGTCTATCAGGAGATCTGGTCGGAGTTCAAACTCTCCTGACCGGGGCTTTTCGCGCTTTTAAACTTTCCCGAACGAATATCTTTCCCGTGCGGTGTTGACCTGAGCCGCGCGGGAATGTTATAATTATGTATAAATAATTTATATACTGCGAGGTGTTGCCATGCTGAGCGCCATCGGGACGAAATTCAAGGAGGCGGTGTCGTCCGTTCTGCCGATCGCCATGATCGTGCTCGCGCTCGCCTTTACCATTGCCCCCTTAAATGGCCCGACCGTGCTTTTATTCGCTCTCAGCGCGGCGGTGCTCATCTTTGGCATGACGCTGTTTACCCTGGGCTCGGAGATCGCCATGACGCCCATGGGCGAAATGGTCGGCGCGCGTCTCTCGGAGAGGCGCAGCCTGCCCTTTCTGGTCGTCGCAGGTTTTTTGATGGGCGCGGTCATCACCATCGCCGAGCCGGATCTGACCGTGCTGGCGGCGCAGGTGCCCGCTTTTCCAAACAGCGCCCTGATCTTCTCCGTGGCCGCGGGCGTAGGCTTGTTTCTGGTGCTTGGGCTTTTGCGCATCGTCTTGCGGAGGCGTCTCAATCAAATGCTGCTCGTGCTCTATGCCATCGTCTTTTTGCTCGCCATTTTCGCTGACAACGACTTTTTGCCCGTGGCCTTCGATTCCGGCGGCGTCACCACCGGGCCGATCACTGTGCCGTTTATCCTCGCGCTGGGCGTGGGTGTAGCGGCGGTGCGCGGCGGGCAAAGCGCCGAGGAAGACAGTTTCGGCCTGGTGGCGCTCTGTTCCATCGGCCCCATATTGGCGGTACTGGTGCTGGCGATGTTCTTCGATCCCGCTTCCAGCCAGTATGCCGCTGAAACGCCGGCGCTCCTGACCGCGTGGGAGGACGTGCTGCCGGCGCTTCTGAGCGCTTTCCCCCATTATCTGCGCGAAGTTTCCCTTGCGCTGTTGCCCATTCTGCTTGTATTCGCCATCTTCCAGATTTTTTGGCTGAAGCTGCCCGCGCGCAGGCTTTTGCGCATGGTGTCCGGCATCGTTTACACGCTCGCGGGCTTATGCCTTTTCCTGGCGGCGGTCAACGTGGGCTTTTTGCCCGTGGGCTACGCTCTGGGCGGGCGGTTGGCGGCGCTTTCCGCCAACTGGGTCATCGTTCCCCTGGCGATGCTGATGGGCTTTTTCATCGTGCGCGCGGAACCGGCGGTACACGTGCTCAACGAGCAGGTGTCGGAGATCACCGACGGCGTGATCGGCAAGCGAACGATGCTGTATACGCTCTCCCTGGGCGTGGCCGCCTCACTGGGGCTCGCCATGACGCGCCTGCTTACCGGCCTTTCCATCTGGTATTTCGTGCTGCCTGGCTACGCGCTGGCGCTGGGCATGTCGTTTTTCGTGCCGCGCGTGTTCACGGCCATCGCCTTTGACTCGGGCGGCGTGGCCTCCGGGCCGATGACCGCCACGTTCCTGCTTCCCTTCGCCCTGGGCGCCGTGGAGGCGCTGGGCGGGAATCCCATGGCCGACGCCTTTGGGCTGGTGGCGATGGTGGCAATG
This sequence comes from uncultured Clostridia bacterium, assembly GCA_946496415.1. Taxonomy (GTDB): domain Bacteria; phylum Bacillota; class Clostridia; order Christensenellales; family Aristaeellaceae; genus Pullichristensenella. Next base: position 6,099 of record CAMMGP010000042.1, read on the forward strand.
ACGCCCCTGATCGCCATACAGGTGCTGGCGCTCATCTACGCCATCCGCACGCGCGGAAAGGTTCGCGCCTCTGTTGCGGAACCCATGGTGGAGATCATCGACTTTGAATGGTGAGGTGCGCATGGAAAGATTGAAATTGATCCTTGCCGTCTTTGGTCCCGGACTGGGCGAGCGCATGGGCGCCGCGCTCGAACGCGCCGGTTGCGCCGTGTGTTTCCATTTATCCGGGCAGGGCACGGCCAAAGCGGCCTGGCTGGAAATGCTGGGGCTTTCCGATGTGCACCGGGACGTGCTGCTCGCCCCCTGCCCCGAAAGCGCTGTCTCCGCGGCGCTGGCGGAACTTCAGACCGCCGCCGGCGACGCGCGCTACTTTGCCGTCGCCATACCGCTCTCCGGCATCGCCGGACGCGACGCTTATGAACAACTCGCACAGGGAGGGATCGCGCATGGAAAGAGCGTTTGAACTCATCGTTGCCATCGTGAACCGAGGCTTTTCCGACCTGGTGATGGACGCGGCGCGCAAGGCGGGCGCCAGCGGCGGCACCATCCTTCACGGGCGCGGCACGGGCGTGCACGAAGCCGCGCAATTCTTTGGCGTAGCCATTCAGCCGGAGAAGGAGCTGGTGCTGATCCTCACGCGCGCCGGGGAACGCCGCGCCATCATGGCCGCCATCGCCGAAGGCGCGCAGCTTGACCGGCAGGGACGGGGGTTGATCTTCTCGCTGCCCGTAGACGAAGTTGCCGGCATCGTGCATCTGCTGGATGAAAACAGCGCTTCCCCGGAACAACGCCCGTAAATTTCTCGCTTCGCCGTCCTTCGCGGATGACTTTTACCTCCACAAGATTAGAAATGCTCCGTTTGCGCGCCTGTTTGCGCAAAAATGTTTCCTTTTGCGGCAAACTATGCTATAATCATTGCCAACAAGCCACGCAAGGGGGGTAAGACATGGATATCTTCAGCAAGTGCTTTACATATTCCTATGCCAACGAACTGCGCGCGCATGGGCTCTATCCCTACTTCCACGCGCTGGAAACGCGGCAGGGGCCGGAGGTCGTCATGGAGGGCAAGCGCCGCATCATGCTCGGTTCCAACAATTACCTCGGCCTGACTTCCTGCCCGGAGGTGATGGAGGCGGGGCGAAGGGCGCTCGAGCAGTACGGCACGGGCTGTTCCGGCTCGCGCTTCCTCAACGGCACGCTGAAGCTGCATCTGGAACTGGAGGCGGAACTGGCCGACTTTTTGCACAAGGAGGCCTGCTGCACGTTCTCCACGGGCTTCCAATCCAACCTCGGCATCCTCTCGGCGCTGGTCGGCCATGGCGACTACGTGCTCTGCGACAAGGAAAACCACGCCAGCATCTACGACGGCTGCCGCCTTTCCTACGGGCGCATGCTCACCTATGGCCACAGCAACATGGAGGAACTGGAGATACAGCTGCAAAAAGTGCCCGAGAGCGCCGGTTGCCTCATCGTCACTGACGGCGTGTTCAGCATGGGCGGCGACGTGGCAAAACTCCCGGAGATCGTCGCTCTGGCGCGCAAGTACGGCGCGCGCGTGATGGTGGACGACGCCCACGGCCTCGGCGTGATCGGCGAGGGCGGGCGCGGCACAGCCAGCCTCTTTGGGCTGGAGGACGAGGTGGACGTCATCATGGGCACGTTCTCCAAGTCCCTGGCCAGCCTTGGCGGTTATGTTGTAGGCAGCGAGGCAGTCATCGATTTCATCCGTCACAATTCCCGGCCTTTCATCTTCTCCGCCTCCATCCCCCCGGCCAACGCCGCGGTGGCTCTGGCGGCGCTGCGCTACATCCGCAGCCATCCGGAGATTGTGGACAGGCTTTCCAGCTTGGCGGGCTACATGCGGCGGGGACTGAAGGCGCGCGGCGTGCCTATCCTCGAATCGAATACGCCCATCATTCCCATCTACACATACACCGCGGAAAATACGCTTTTGAAGGCAAGGCGCGTCTATGAAAAGGGCGTTTACGTCAACACCGTGTTGCCCCCGGCGACGGCGGCGGACAAGTGTCTGTTGCGCACCAGCTACATGGCGACATTGACGGAAGAACTGCTGGACGAGGCCATTGAGGTCTTTGCCGGCGAACTTGCGGAGGTGAGCGCATGAACCGCGTGGCCATCGT
>CAMMGP010000043.1 GCA_946496415.1 uncultured Clostridia bacterium
CGCCGAACTTCTCCTCGAGTTCCTTCACGAGGTCGGCAAGCTCCAGAACGGTCATGGACTCAATGGCGGAAATGATCTCTTCGCGATTCATGATGATACCTCCATGTTATTTCTTAAAATCGAATGTTGGTCATGCGGCCAGCGGGACGTTTATTCCCCGGCCTTCTGCTTGCGGACAGCTTCCACAGCGTACACGAACGAACGCAGCACGCCGGAAAGCACGCCCACGAAACCGCTGATCGGCGAATTGAGGCTGCCCATCAACTTGGCGATGAGGACCTCCTTCGGCGGCAGCTCGGCCAGCGCCGTGACGCCGTCGACGTCGATCACCTTCTGATCGACCAGGCCGCACTTGACGCTGATCTTCTTGTTCTTCTTGGCGTACTCGGTGATGATCTTGGCGGGAGCGACCGGGTCCTCGTAGCCGAAAGCCACGGCGGTCGGGCCCTTGAGATGCTCCTCGAGGCCTTCGATCTGCAGATCGCGCGCCGCGAGGGTGAGCATGGTGTTCTTCAGCACCGCGTACTCAACGCCCGCCTTGCGGAACTGGTTGCGCAGGTCGGTCACTTCCTCAACGGTGAGGCCGCGATAGTCGACCAGCACGATGGACTGCGCGCGGGACATCTTGTCCTTGATGTCGGCGACGACTGTCTTTTTGATCTCGAAATTCTTGGACATTGCGTTTGACACCTCCTGACCCGTCCCAGATGACGGCTGCATGGGTGACCCATGAAAAAGCCCCTGCGCATGGCGCAAGGGCTTTGTTTGACACACATTTCCTTTGCGCCTCGGCGAGCGGCCCGAAGGCCATTGAGCTTGCGCGCTCGCTGTCTATGGCGAAGCGGCTTTTCAGCCAACGCCTATTATAGCAAAGGATGGCGTCTGTGTCAAGGAATTTGTGTTAAACCTTCTTTTTGCGTTCGGAGCCGGAAACCACCGCGCGCTGCAGCAGGATGAACAGCAAAAGCAGAGCGCCCGTGGCGATCTTGCCCCACCAGGAGGACAGCGTGCCGTTGAAGGTGATCAGCGCCGGGATGGTGCCCTTAAGCAGCACGCCGAAGAGCGTACCGAACATGTAGCCGACGCCGCCGGTGAGCAGCGTGCCGCCGATGACGGTGGCGGAGATGACGTCCAATTCGCCGCCCTGCAGGGCGAGGTTCCAGCCGGACTTGACGTAGAGCACGTAGGCCACGCCCGCCAGCACGGAGCACAGGCCGTTGAAGCCGTAGACGAGCACCTTCGTGCGCGCCACGGGCAGGCCCATCAGCTTGGCCGACTGCTCGTTGCCGCCAATGGCGTAGACGTTGCGGCCAAAGCGCGTCTTTTGCATGATGATGGCGCCGATGATGATCATGGCGAGGAACAAAAGCACGCTGAAGTTGATGGTGGCCACGGGCTTGATCTTCTCCCACTGGCCGTCCACCAGATGGTAGAAGGTGATCTTCCAGCCCGCCAGCGCGTCGATGGCCTCATTGGAAATGGGGATCGATTCGCGGCTGATCAGCGAGCAGACGCCGCGCGCCAGGAAGTTGCCCGTCAGCGTGGTGATGAAGGGCGGCACGTTCAGGTAGTGGATGGTCGCGCCCATCAGAAGGCCGAGGCCCACGCCCACCACGATGGAGAAGGCGATGCAGACGAAGGGGTCGATGCCCAGGATGCTGTTGCCATAGGCGATGAACATGCCCGTGAGCGAGGCCACCGCCGCCACCGACAGGTCGATGCCGCCGGTGATAAGCACCATCGTCATGCCCACGGCGCTGATGCCGATGTAGGCATTGTCGCTGAAGAGCAGCAGGAACGTGCGAAGCGTGGTGAAGCCCTTGCTGCCGTAGGCGATGGCGCCGACGATGTAGATGACGAGGAACACCGCGATCGTGGAATAGACCATGATGTACTTGGGGTTGAGTATGCGCGAGAGCAGGCTCCGGCGCTTCGGCTGCGTATTAAGCATGTACTTCCCCCCTTACCGTGCTTTTGCGGGCCTTGGAGCGCTTGGACATCCAGTTGCGCATCGGCTCGGACTGCAACACGATGACCACGGCGATGATCATGGCCTTGAACGCCATCGTCGATTCGGAGGTAATGCCGAAGTAGAGCACGAAGGTGACGATGGTGCGGATGATGATGGAGCCGATCACCGTGCCGGCGATGGAGAACTTGCCGCCGGACATGCTGGTGCCGCCGATGACCACGGCGAGTATGGCGTCCATTTCATAGTTGAGGCCAGCGTTGTTGGAGTCGCAGGAAGAGATGCGGCTGGAGTAGATCAGGCCCGAGATGCCCGCCAGGAAACCGGTGAGCATGTAGACGATGAGTATAATGCGATCCGAGCGCAGGCCGGAAACGCGGCTGGCGCTGCGGTTGACGCCCACGGATTCGACGAACATGCCAAACGCCGTCTTGCGGGTAAACAGCGCCACAAACAGCACCACCAGGATGGAGATAATGACCGGCATCGGCAATCCCAGGAAGCTGCCGCCGCCGATGAACTGGAAGGGCGCGTAGCCGGTGGTGTACTGCTTGCCGTCGGTGACGATCTGGGCGATGCCGCGGCCCGCCACCATGAGGATCAACGTGGCGATGATCGGCTGTATGTTCAGTTTCGCCACCAGAGCGCCGTTGAACAGGCCCATCAGCAGGCAGACGGCCAAGGGCACCACAATGACCCAGACGAAGGGCTGCACGGTGTAGTTGCCCGGCGTGGTGTACACGTCGATGTCCCAGCGCAGGAACTTGAGCGCCAGCGCGCCGGACACGGCCACCAGGGCGCCCACGGAAATGTCCGTGCCGCCCAGGGCGATGACCAGCGTCATGCCCATGGCGATGATGGTGATCTCCGCCGAGCGGTTGAGGATGGTGATCAGGGAACCGATCAGCATGCCGGAACTCGGCTCATAGCGGATGGAGAAGAAATCCGGCCGGATCCACAGGCAGACCATGAGGATGGCCAACTCCGCGACCACGGCGTAGGTCAGCTTGGAATGCAGTATGCCCTCCGGCATGCGCATCTTGTTGCCCGAGATCAGCAGGGCAACGACGAAGGCGAGGCCCAGAAGGATTCCCGTGATCAAAAGCGGGAAGCGCTTGAGATAGGCGAAGGACTGCAAACCGCTGCGCTCGGCAAGGTGCTCGGCGATGGCCGATTCCTGCATGCTGACGCCCGAATCCCCGGCGGCTTCCGCCAGTTCTTCCTCCGCGGCGGCCTCCGTCGTTTCCGCGGCAGCCTCTTCGGTCGCGGCCTCAGCCTCTTCCGCAGGCGCCTCCGTAGCCGCCGGCGCGGCCAGTTCGGCGGCGCTCAGGGTAACGGTGTTGCCCAGCGAGAAGCCCCAAATGCCCATGGCGACCATGACGATGCATAAGACCGCCAGCAGGGCAAGACTGAACTTGTTTTTGCTGTTGTTCACGCGCTCGCCCCCTCTCCGGCAATGATCTTGAGGATCTCACTCTGCGTATCCGCGCCAAATTCGCCGCCCAGTTCGCCGGCCTTCTTGCCGTCGCGCATGATGAGGATGCGGTTGGAGCAGCGGATGACTTCCTCCAACTCACTGGAGATGAAGATCACGGACACGCCATTGTTGCACATTTCCAGCATCAGGCGCTGGATCTCGGCCTTGGCGCCCACGTCGATGCCGCGGGTCGGCTCATCGAGGATCAGCAGATCCGGCTGCGTCGCCATCCAGCGGGCGAGGATGACCTTTTGCTGGTTGCCGCCGGAGAGCTCGCCGATCTTCTTCTCGGCGTCCGGCGTGGCGATGGAGAGCATCTTGATGTATTTGTCAGCGATCTCCGATTGCTCCTTGCGGCTGATGGGGTGCAGAAAACCGCGCTTGGCCTGCATGGCGAGGATGATGTTCTCGCGAATGGACAGATCGCCGATGATGCCGTCGCGCTTTCTGTCCTCGGGGCAGAAAGCCATCTTGTGGTTGATGGAATCGAGCGGGTTGCGCGCCTTGAGCGTTTCGCCGTTCATCTCCAGCGTGCCCTTGGTGGGGCGGGCGACGCAGAAGATCATCTCCGCCGTCTCCGTGCGGCCGGAGCCGAGCAGGCCGGCAAAGCCGATCATCTCGCCCTTCTTGATCTGCAAAGAAACGTCGTCCACCTTGCCCGGAGCGCCGAGATGCTCGGCCTTGAGCATGATGGGCGCGTCCTCGGCCACGGTGGCGCGCTTGAGGTTGAAGATCTCGTTCATGTCCTTGCCGATCATTTCCGTGACCAGTTCGAGTTTGGTGATCTCGTGGATGTCGTAGACGCCCACGAGGTGGCCGTTGCGCAAAATGGTCAGGCGGTCGGACATTTCAAAGACCTGATCGAGGAAGTGGGTGATGAAGATGATGCCGATGCCCTGTTCCTTCAAAGAGCGCATGACCGCGAAAAGCTGCTTGACCTCGTTTTCGTCGAGAGAAGAGGTCGGCTCGTCGAGGATGAGCACCTTGGCGTCGATGTCCACCGCGCGGGCGATGGAAACCATCTGCTGAATGGCGGTGGAATAGTAGGAGGGCGGCCGGGTGACGTCGATGTGCACGTTGAAGCGCTCCATCAATTCGTTGGCGCGGCGGTTGATCTCCTTCCAGTTGATCTGATGATGCTTCATCGGCTGGCGGCCGACGAATATATTTTCAGCCACGGTGAGGTTCGGGCAGAGGTTGATTTCCTGAAACACCGTGGAGATGCCCATTTCGATGGCGGCCTGCGGCGAAGTGGGGCGAATGGACTTGCCCTCGAGGAAAATCTCGCCCGCGTCCATCTTGTTGACGCCGGTCAGGCACTTGATCAGCGTGGACTTACCGGCGCCGTTTTCGCCCAACAGGGCGTGTACTTCGCCGGCGCGCAGGGTGAAGTCCACCTTGTCCAACGCCTTGACGCCGGGGAACTGGATCTCAATTCCCCTCATTTCCAACAGTTCCGACAAATGGATCCCTCCTTGCAAACAGGATTCGGAGGCAGATTCAGCAGCGGGGCTGCCGCACCCGGCAGCCCCGCCATGGCTGATCGCTCAGCGGTTTGTCTTAGTAGACGCGCTCGTCGATGACGTCCGCGGCCTTGATGGACAGGGCCTCGCCGTCCTCGGTGTAGGGGATGCCGCCCTCGGCGTCGTAGCAGTACTCTTCGGGATGGATGATGTCGCGGCCGTAGGTTTCGCCAGCCTCAAGGCCCTCGATGGTGGGGATGAGGAAGTCGGCGTACAGCGGCGTGCACTCGACGGTGCAGTTCATCTCGCCGGCGATGATGGCTTCGAAGGCAGCCTTGACGGAGTCGCAGCCGATGATGATGATGTCCTCGCCGGGCTTCAGGCCGGCGGCCTTGATGGCCTCGATGGCGCCCAGAGCCATGTCGTCATTCTGGGAGAGGAGGACGTCGATATCGTCGATGGAGTTCAGGAAGGTTTCCATGACCTGCTGGCCTTCAGCGCGGGTGAAGTTGCCGGTCTGGGACTCGACCAGGGTCATGTTCGGATGGTTCTCCAACTCAGCGAGGATGCCCTCGGAGCGGCCGACCTGCGCGTCAGCGCCGGTGGTGCCTTCCAGCATGACGATGTTGATCTCTTCCTCGCCGCGGCCTTCCTTCTCAAGGTAGTTGGCCAGCCAGCGCACCATGCGCTTGCCTTCCTCGACGAAGTCTCCGCCGAACGCGGCGGCGTACTCGATGTCATCCACGCAGGAGGGGATGCGGTCGAGCAGGATCAGCGGGATCTCGGCCTCGTTGACCTCTTTGAGGACCTCGTCCCAGCCGGTGGTCACAACGCCAGTGAAGAGGATGTAGTCCACGCCCTGGGTGATGAAGCTGCGCAGGGCCTGCACCTGGTTCTCCTGCTTCTGCTGGCCGTCAGAGTAGACGAGCGTCCAGCCCTGCTCCTCAATGGCGTTGCAGACGTTGTCGGTGTTGGCGGTACGCCAGTCGGACTCCTGGCCGATCTGGGAGAAGCCGATGGTCAGCGCGAAAGCGCTGGAGGCGCTCAGAACCAGCGTCAGAGCCAGAACCAAAGCAATCAGTTTTTTCATTGGAACATACCCTCCGTTTCCATATTTGAGCGGAACCCGCCCGTTGTGTCTATTGTAACAGCGATTTAATCTTCACACAATGTCTTTTCCTCTGATAATTGTATGGATGTTTTTTGTTTTTTCCCATTTTCCCGCAAAATGACTCGCAGAAAAGTTTGTGATATTTTCCGCCAAGTGGATTTTTTTGTCTTTTCCGTGTCAAAAGGTAGCGGCAAATCGTGAACGAACGGCGCGCCGCGGGAAAAACAGGCGCCGCGGGGCCATTTGTAAAGAAAATCAGACTTTTGTCGTAGGAAAGTCATAAGAATATACTTGACGGACATCCTTTGCCGCCGTATCATGTAAGATACAATAGGTATGCCATGGAAATGTGTGGCGGCAAGGAGGGCACCCAATGTTTTGCTCCAAATGTGGAAAAACGCTGAAGCCGGGCGTCGAGGTCTGCTCCTGCGGGCAGATCGTCGGCGCGGGCCGCTTTGAAGGCGTTCCCTATACATCCGCGCAGCCGCGCATCGCCCCGGAAGCGGACGCTGCGCAGGACGCGCTGCCCTATACCCGCACCACTTATACCGGCAAGGACGAGCAGATGCAGGCCGACGCCGACGACGACGCCCGCACGACCTATCGCCCCGTATACGAGGGCGCGTCCGTGCCGGAGGAGATCCGCGGCGACGTCCGCCGCGCCGTGGGCGGCGAAGAAGAGGAAGACGCCCAACAGGCGCGCCCCGTGGAGGAAGACCCGCTGGTGCGCGAGATGTTTGACGAGGGCGAAGGCGGCGGCATCGACGATTTCGACCTTTCCCAGCTGCGCTCCCGCCCCATCACCTCGGACGGCCGCGCCGGCATCAGCCGCGATGTGACCGAATACGTCGAGCGCCTGGAAGCCGCCGAGCGCGGCAAGCGCGGCCGGCGGCGCAAGGTCTACGGCGCGGAGGAATACGCCCCCGCCGAAGGCGGCTACGCCCCGGAGGAGGGCGGCGAGGACGTGTTTGCCGACCTTCCCGAGGAGGAATACGCCCCCGCTTCGCGCGTCAATACCAGCGTGCTGTTCAAGATCATCGGCGCGTTGGCGGCCGTGGCCGTGGTGGCCGTGGGCGTTTGGTATTTCGTGGGCAATCTCAACGCCGTACAGGAGCAGTCCTCGCCCATCGCCGGCGTCTCCAGCGAGCTTTACGAGCAGGGCCTGGCCCTTATCCAGGAGCACGCGGACAACACCTATGTGCAATCGCTGCTGACGCAGGCGCAGCAAAACGGCCTGCTGAGCATCGTCACCCCGCTGGAGAACGACGCGCAGGCCATCCAGGCGCTGCTGCCTGAGGAGCCGAGCGAGGAAGACCAGCAGTTCCTCTCGGCGTTGGCTTCCATACAGGACAACATCAACAACGCCGTGACCATCGACGCCTCGGCGCTCTCGGACACCACCACCAGCGCCGCCGACAAGGAAGCGCGCTCTACCGAGAACTGGGCCATCGTGCGCGACGACATCACCGAACTGGCCAACGCCACCAGCGCCGCGGAACTGACGGCCATCATCGGCGGCGAAGTCGTGCAGATCAGCCAGCCCACCGCCGGCCCGACGCCTTCGCCGACGCCGGTACCCTACACGACGCTCAGCCGCGGCGATAAGAACAACGACGTCATCGCCCTGCAACAGCGCCTGACCGAGTTGGGCTACCTGAACGACAGCATCGACGGCAACTTCGGCGGCAACACGCAGACGGCCGTGAAGCTCTTCCAGTCCGCCGTGGGCATGGAGGAAACGGGCATCGCCGACCCGGCCACGCAGGCCGCGCTCTTTGCCGAGGACGCGCCCTACCATCCCAGCGCCCAGCCCACCCCGACGCCCACCGCCGCGCCGACGCCCATCAGATAGGGCAGGGCCGCACCACAGGCCAGGAGCTGCTCCACCGTGCCGTTTACATAGAAGCGGCGGATCACCAGCAGATAGATCTCCGCCACGCAGCCGGCCACGAAGAACTTCAGGGCGTTGCGCATGGGCTCATTGCGCTTGACCGGCTTGGATTTGCTGACAGGATTTTTCGACATATTAGAATAACCTCCAGGGTATTTGAATCGAAAATGACCGCGGAAGGACAGGCTCCACCGTCGGCATACTGTGATAGTATAGCAGATAATTCCCCTTTTTGCAAGGGGAACTGACCAGGGTTTTCCCTTTTTTCCAGCAGGATCCAGGATTGCCGGTTGAGATATGCCGGACGGCGTGATATACTCTCTAT
>CAMMGP010000044.1 GCA_946496415.1 uncultured Clostridia bacterium
AGGAGATCGCCAAATTGGATGTGGTGAGCATGACGCCCATCGACGCCCTCAACAAACTCTTTGAACTCAACGAAAAGGCGCGCCGCGTCTAAACTGGAAAAGGGGGAAAGCGGCCGATGTGGGATACAACCGTAGCGCACTTTTCTCTGGCCATGCGCGTCGATTCTCTGGAGGATCTGCCCTTTTTTGCCGTTCCGGAACGCTATGGCTGGCGCTTTTATCAGCCGGGCGACGAGTTTTTCTGGGCGCGGATCGAAACTTCCGCCGGAGAGTTTAAGCGTCCCGAGGAGGGGATGGCGCGCTTTGCGCGCGCTTTCGCCGCAGGCGGACGCCTTGAAGAGCGCATGTTTTTCCTTACGGACGGCGGCGTTCCCTTTGCAACCGCCACCGCCTGGCACCGGAGCGATACGGAAGGATTGTTGTGCTGGGTGAGCGTCGATGCCGCACACCAGGGGCAGGGGCTCTCCAAAGCCATCGTTTCCCTGGCGATGCGGCGTTTGCGAGGCTTCGGCTATCGCTCCGCCTATCTGACCACGCAGACGGAGAGTTGGCTGGCCATCCGCCTTTACCATCGCTTTGGCTTTCGGCCTGTCCTGCGCTCTAAGGAAGAGCGCGCCGGCTGGAAGATTGTTTCCGAAAAGTCCGGGATTGATTTTCTGCAATATATTTGAGGGAGAAGGGAGTTTTCCATGCCCATACGCATACTCGACGCTGCCACTGTCGGGCGCATCGCCGCCGGCGAAGTTGTAGAAAGGCCCGCGTCCGTAGTCAAGGAACTGGTGGAGAACTCGCTGGATGCCGGCGCGACCTCCGTGACCGTAGAGATCCGCGAAGGCGGTATCGGTTATTTGCGCGTCACGGATAATGGCTGCGGCATCGAGCCGGGACAGGTGCGTCTGGCCTTTGAGAACCACGCCACGTCCAAACTCTCCAACGCCGCGCAACTCGACGATATTCGCACGCTCGGCTTTCGCGGCGAGGCGCTGCCGTCTATCGCCGCCGTCGCCCGCGTGGAGATGACCACCCGGGCGAAAGAGCAGGATGCCGGCGCGCGCCTGATCGTCGAAGGCGGACAAAATATGAGCGTTCGCGAGGTCGGTTGCCCGGAAGGAACGACCGTCATCATGCGCGATCTGTTTTTCAACATCCCCGTGCGTCGGGCTTTTCTCAAAAAGCCGCAATATGAAGGCGCGCTCGTCAACGATACGGTGGCGCGGATGATCCTCGGCAATCCCGATATATCCTTCCGCTTCATCAACAACGTCCGCACGATCTACCACAGCTTTGGCGACGGCGATCTGCGCCATGCCGTCTTCGCCGTCTATGGCCGTGAGACTGCGGAAAGCATGCTCGAAGTCGACCGCTACGAGGGAAGCATACGCATTCGCGGGCTGATCGGCGTGGGGGAACAGGCCAAGGCTACGCGCGCACATGAGGCCTTTTTCATCAATGGCCGCTCCGTGCGCTGTCCGCTGCTTTCCCAGGCGCTGGAGAGTGTTTGCCGCGAACGCGTCACCATTGGCATGTACCCAATGTGCGCGCTGCATCTTACGCTGTCGCCATCCAGCGTCGATGTCAACGTCCATCCCAACAAACTGGAAGTCCGCTTCCGCGACGAGGTGGGGACGCGCGTCGCCGTGGAGACCATGCTCCGCGAGGCCCTTCAGGGCGGTTCGATGTTGCGCCTCAAAGCGGAAAAACCCGCCGTCATCGAACCTGTGCGCACGGTCGAACAGGTGCCGCTTCCGGATGGAAAAGAGAACACACAAAAAAGTACCCAAGTCTTGAATGCGACGACCGAAGTCTTAAACGAAAAGATCGAAGTTCAAAATAAAAGAACCGAAGTCTTGAATGATAAAAAGGGGATTGGACAAGATTTCGACGCGCTGATCTCCGCTGAGAGAAAGCGCATAGGGCTTGAAAACGGCGATTGGAATTTGCGCGAATCGCTTGTGCCCGCCGCGCCGCCGTCCAGGACCTCCAAGCCTTCCGTCGAGTCCCCAGGGCCCCGTCCGGAGCAAGCGCAGGGCCAGGGCGCACCCGCCCCCAAACCTGAGCAACTGCAGCTTCCACAGGAACGTCCGCCATACCGCGTTATTGGCGTGCTCTTCAAGACCTACATACTGCTCGAATGCGAGGACGCCTTTTTGCTCATCGATCAGCATGCCGCGCACGAGCGCCTGCGCTACGACGCGCTGGCCAAGGCGGTCGAAGAGGGCGTCGCTTCCCAGCGCCTGCTCACGCCGCAGATCGTGCGCGTGTCGGCGCGGGAAATGGCTTTGGTCGAAGAAAATATGGATGCGCTTTCCGCCGCGGGCTACGATATTTCACCCATCGGCGAGCGCGATCTGCAGATTCGCGCCGTGCCGCACATCAATGGCCATGCCGAAACGACGCCCCGCTTCATGGACGTCATCGACGCGCTTTCCGGCCTCGGTTCCGCAGCGCTGGAAGCGCGGCGCGACGAGATACTGCAAAGGGCCTGCAAGGGCGCGGTCAAGGCCGGGGATGCGTTGAGTCCATCCGAGATCGAGGCGCTGCTTGCGCAAATGGAGGCCTCCGGCGCGCCGCCGACCTGTCCGCACGGCAGGCCGGTGATCAAGACGTTTTCCCGCCGGGAGATCGAGCGCATGTTCCGCCGCATCCAGTAAGGGGGGATTGCCTTGACTCGGCCTTTGCTTCCGGTCGTCGCCGGGCCGACGGCTTCGGGAAAGACCGCCGTTGCCGTCGCGCTCGCCCTGAGCGCGGGCGGAGAGGTCGTCTCCGCCGATTCCATGCAGATCTATCGCGGCATGGACATACTCACGGCCATGCCCACACCGGAGGAGATGCGCGGCGTCCCGCATCACATGCTCGGCGTCTTTTCGCCCCGCGAAAAATGCAGCGCCGCGGCCTACCGCGAACGGGCGCTTGTCTGCATCGAAAAGATCCGGGGGCGCGGACGCCTGCCCATCGTCTGCGGCGGCACGGGGCTCTATATCAACGCTTTGACGCGCCCTCTTGGCTTTGCCGCGCAGGGCGACGAGGCCATCCGCGATGAATTGACGGGCATTGCCGAAGGCCCGAACGGCAGGGCGCGTTTGCACGCGATGCTCGAATCCGTCGATCCGGAGAGCGCCGCCCGCTTGCACCCCAACGACGTGCGCCGCGTAGTGCGCGCATTGGAGATCTTTCGCCTTACCGGCCGCACGCAGACGGAACAGGCCGCCCTTGACGCGCAGCGCGGCGACGGCCCCTTTGCCGAGCGTATCTACGCGCTGGACTGGCCGCGCGATGTTCTCTATGCGCGGATCGACCGCCGCGTAGAGGCAATGCTAAGCGCGGGGCTCGTCGAAGAAGTGCAACGTTTGATGCGGAACGAAAACGAGTACACCACCGCCGCGCAGGCCATCGGCTACAAGGAGATCGCCGCGGCGCTGCGCGGAGAATGTGCGCTTGCGGAAGCTGTCGAAACGCTCAAACAGGCAACGCGCAACTATGCCAAGCGCCAACTCACCTGGTTCCGCCGCGACGCGCGCGTGCATTGGGTGCCCGCGCAGAATCGCACGGCCGAGGAAATCGCCGCGGACATCCACAAGGATATTCTTAAAGATACAGAGGTACAGAGATGATGAACATTCAGCTTCCCGATATCCCCGCGCCAGTGGCGGCGTTGGTGGCGCGCGCTGAGGTAGACTGCCGGCCGGCTTTTGCGCGCGTGGAGGAGATTGAGCGCGTCAATACGCGCCGCGTGGTGCGCGCCTTCCAGGAGCATCGCGTGGCCGCGCGCCACTTCGCGCCCACGACCGGTTACGGCTATGATGACATTGGCCGCGATACGCTCTCCAAACTCTTTGCTGCCGTTATGGAAACGGAAGACGCGCTCGTGCGGCCGCAGATCGCCTCGGGTACGCACGCTCTGGCGCTGTGCCTCTATGGCGTTCTTCGCCCGGGCGACGAGATGCTGGCGGCGTCGGGCAAGCCATACGATACGCTGGAGGAAGTCATCGGCCTCACGGGGGAGGCGGGAAACGGCTCCCTGCGCGACTTCGGCATCGGCTACCGCGAAGTTTCGCTGCGCGCGGACGGCGGCATCGACATAGACAGCGTGCTTTCACAACTTGCGCCCTCTGTCAAGCTGGTGCTCATACAGCGCTCGCGCGGCTATGACTGGCGGCCTTCGCTGTCTGTCGGGCAGATCGACGCGGCCATCGAGGCCATCCACAGCGCGCGCCCGGACGTGTGCGTAATGGTGGATGACTGCTACGGTGAGTTTACCGATGTGCGCGAACCGCGCGCCGACCTGCTGGCCGGTTCTCTGATCAAAAATCCCGGCGGGGGACTGGCCCCGACCGGCGGCTATATCGCGGGCAAGCGCGCCTTTGTGGAAAAGGTGGCGTGCCGCCTGACGTCTCCGGGTATCGGCGCGGAGGTCGGTTCCTATGCTGGCAGTTATCAACCCTTCTATCAGGGGCTCTTCCTCGCGCCGCACACCGTCGCCCAGGCGGTCAAAAGCGCCATTCTTGCCGCGCGCGCCTTTGAACTTCTAGGGTTTGCCGTCAATCCCGCCTGGGACGCGCCGCGAAACGACGTCATCGAGGCCATTCGCTTTGACGACGCGGATAAACTGATCGCCTTCTGTCAGGCCATCCAGATGTGTTCGCCGGTGGATGCCGAAGCGGTTCCCGAGCCGTGGGATATGCCGGGCTATCAGGATCCCGTCATCATGGCGGCGGGCACGTTCGTATCCGGCGCTTCCATCGAGTTGAGCGCCGACGCGCCCATACGCGCGCCCTACATCGGCTATTTGCAGGGCGCGCTGACATACGCCCATGGCCGCCTGGGCGTGGAAGGCGCCATCGCCCGGCTTTTGCAAAAGGGCCTCATTTCGCTGTAAGCATACAGGCAGACAACGCCCCGCTTTCCCAACGCCGTGGGGAAGCGGGGCGAATCATAAAAGGGGTGCTAGAAACGCCGCACGAGCGCCACGAGTTTGCCGCGCACATCCGCGTGGTCGACGATGATAGGCGCCATGGCGTGGTTTTCCGGTTGCAGGCGCACATGGCCGTCTTCGTAAAAAATGCGTTTGAGCGTAGCTTCATCGTCGATGAGCGCAACGACGATGTCGCCGTTCTCCGCCTGTTCCTGGCTGTGTACCACGACGATGTCGCCATCCAGTATGCCCGCCTCGATCATGCTTTCGCCCTGCACGCGCAGCGCGAACAGATCCGCTTCCTGCGCGGCGAGGTCGTTGGGGATGATGAGGTAATCCTCGATGTTCTCAATCGCCAAAATGGGTTGACCGGCCGTCACCTTGCCGACCAATGGCACGCTGCGGCCGCGCGAGAGCGGGCTGTCCAACAGTTCCAGCGCCCGGGGCTTGGTGGCGTCGCGGCGAATGACGCCCTGTTTCTCCAGTTGCGTAAGATGCATATGCACAGATGATGTCGAGCGCAGTCCCACCGCGGCGCATATCTCGCGCACGGAAGGGGGATAGCCCTTCGTCTCGATCTCGCTGCGGATGAAATCCAATATCTTTTGCTGGTTCTGTCCGGAAGAACGCATGGCGGCAAAATCCTCCGCATCTTTTGAATTCTGCCTCTATTATAGCATAATTTGCCGCGTTTGCAAACATTTGTTCGCATAAAGTCCTGAAATTTCAGAAGTTTTCCTTGAGTTAACATTTCTGGCGGCACTTCGCAGAGCGAACCGCTTCGCACGCAAACGGGCTTGCGCGCGGCGAATGTGTGCTGTATAATAGGGGAAGGAGGCGCTGCATATGCCTAAATATTGCGTGCTGGAGGACGACAAACTCTGCACAAACTGCGGCCGCTGCAACATGTGCGACCTGGACCCCGAAAAAGTATGTGATAACTGCATGCGCTGTTTGCAACGCAGCAAGGCGGACTATGCCGAGATTATGATTGACGCGGTTTATACGACGGAGGAAGTGCCGGAAGAGGACGCGGAATCGCTGTAAGCACTTTGGCCCAGCGGAACGCGCTTGCATGCGCTTTCCAGACGTGGCTCGGCGTCCTGCTTCCAGGAAAATTTCGGCCGGGGGAGCGCATGCGGGCGCGTCAGAGCACTTTCCACCGCTCGCATATATCTATGCGTAAAAGGCAGCTTTTGCGAATAGATATCGTCGATTTGAACGATTCCGCAGTTTTCCGCTTGCCAGGCTCTTTTTCGCCCGCCGCCCTGTAAGGAGAAACCATGCCCAAGGATCTGAACTATTCCCAGCAACGCGCCCAGGAGATCACGCTTTTGACGCGCGAGGTGCTTCTCGATCTCCCCGCCGTCTGCACAGATTTTCTTCGCGCCATCGAGCCAACCACGCAGCCCCTGACGCGCTATGCCTATGCCTGCGATCTGCGGCTGTTTTTCCAATACCTGCAATCCGAAGTCCCGCGCTTTGCCGGCAAAGCGCCTGCGAACTGGACGTGCGCGGAACTTGCCAACGTCACCGCACGCGACATCAACATGTATCTGGAATACCTCTCCCTCTATTACAAGGACGACGAAGCCGTCACCAACGCCGAACTTGGCAGGATGCGAAAACTATCGTCGCTGCGCAGTTTTTACCATTATTTGTTCAAAAACGCATTAATTAACTCTGATATAACACTTTTGGTCGATATGCCCAAAAGACATAGCAAGCCTATCATCCACCTCGAGGTGGATGAAGTAGCGCGCCTGCTCGATCTGGTGGAGAGCGGTGAAAAACAGACGCAGCATCAGAAGCGCTATAACGACCACACGCGGCTGAGAGATCTTGCCATCCTTACGCTCTTTCTCGGCACGGGCATCCGCGTCAGCGAACTGGTAGGCATTGACATCGACGATTTGGATTTTGATGTCGGCGGCTTTATGGTCACGCGCAAAGGCGGCAGTCAGGCGATTCTCTACTTTCCCGACGAAGTCGCGACCGTCCTCAAGGACTATCTCCTCGCCCGCAAGGCGATGACGCCCCTGCCGGGACATGAAAACGCGCTCTTTCTCTCCTTGCAGAACAGGCGCATCTCCGTGCGCGCCGTGCAGCAGATGGTCAAAAAGTACGCCACGCAGGCCGCGCCGCTGAAAAAACACCTGAGTCCGCACAAGCTGCGCTCCACGTTCGGCACCAACCTTTACCGCGAGACGGGCGACATCTATCTCGTGGCCGACGTCCTCGGTCATTCGGACGTCAACACCACTCGTCGTCACTATGCTGCCATGGCCGACGAACGCCGCCGCATGGCCGCGCGCAAGGTCAAACTGCGCGAGGACAGCGAGGAAAAACCGTCGGACGATAAGGCATGAGCGATGCCGCGCAAAACGATTCCAAAACAGACCGATGTATGACGATCATCGACATCGGTCTGTTTCTCTTTCGCGTCACGGTTTCGCCAATGCATGCCCCAACGCAGCATTAAGCGCCGCTTCCATGGCCTGCCCATGCTTTCCCGCGCAGTCCGCAGCGGCCTCATCGCCGAGAAAGGCAGCCAGCGCCTCGCCGGAGATGGACTGCCCTTGCAGGTCATAAGCGTGCAATCCATCGCCATCGGCCTGCTTTCCCAGCAGCGCGCCTGCCTTGCAGACGCCGAAGAGGTAGACATCTTCGTCATAGACGGCGGCGAAGAGCACTGGCGGCTCGATCTGTGCGCTCAGAGCCAGCGCCGCATTTTCCACAGTCTCAAAACCGAGGCGCATATCATTGAGGACGAGCGCCTTGCCGCGTTCAGCGACGCTCGCGCCACGCGCCGCGACCTCCTGAAATTTCGATACCATCGCCCGCAGCACACCGGCCTGCTTCTCGTCCACGTCACCGCCAAGGCCGAGTTTTTCCATAAAAGACACGGGATCCGGCATCGCAAGAGGCTTCAAAGGCATGGCCTTCTGCCACGCGGAGCGCAGCGCTTCCTCGCTCATCGCGT
>CAMMGP010000045.1 GCA_946496415.1 uncultured Clostridia bacterium
AATTCCTCAAGGACGTGGAAAAGGAAATGAGCCGCATCATCAAGAAGAACTCCAAGTTGGAGCGCTTCGAGCTGCCCCGCAAACAGGCTTTGGAACTGATGAAGGACGAGCCGTACAAGGTGGAACTCATCAACGACCTGCCCGAGGACAGCATCATCTCCTTCTACAGGCAGGAGGGTTTCACCGACCTGTGCGCCGGGCCGCACCTGCCCTCCACGGGGCGCATCAAGGCCTTCAAGCTGATGTCCATCGCCGGCGCGTACTGGCGCGGCAACGAAAAAAACAAGATGCTGCAGCGCATCTACGGCACGGCCTTCACCAGCCGCGAGGACCTGGACGCCTATGTGCAGCGCCTTGAGGAGGCCAAGAAGCGCGACCACCGCAAGTTGGGCCGCCAACTCGACCTGTTCGACATCTTTGACGAGGGTCCCGGCTTCCCCTTCTTCTTCCCCAAGGGCATGATTTTGCGCAACCTCCTGGAAGACTACTGGCGCGAGATCCACCGCAAGGCCGGCTATGAGGAGATCAAGACGCCGATGATTTTGAGCCGCAAGCTCTGGGAGCAGTCCGGCCACTGGGATCACTATCAGGAAAACATGTACACCACCAAGATCGACGACGAGGACTTCGCCATCAAGCCGATGAACTGCCCCGGCGGCATACTCGTCTACAGGCGCCGCATGTGGAGTTATCGCGACCTGCCCATCCGCTCCGGCGAACTGGGCCTTGTCCACCGCCACGAGCTCTCCGGCGCGCTGCACGGGCTGATGCGCGTGCGCTGCTTCACGCAGGACGACGCCCACATCTTCATGACTCCGGAGCAGATCCGCGACGAGATCAAGGGCGTTTACAGGCTCATCGACGAGGTCTACTCGGTCTTTGGTTTCAAGTATCACGTCGAACTGTCCACCCGCCCGGAGAACTCCATTGGCACGGACGAGATGTGGGAACAGGCTACCGACGGCCTGCAGGGCGCGCTGGACGATCTGGGCGTGGAATACGTGGTCAACGAGGGCGACGGCGCCTTCTACGGCCCGAAGATCGACTTCCACCTCGAGGATTCCATCGGCCGCACCTGGCAGTGCGGCACCATCCAGCTGGACATGAACCTGCCCGAGCGCTTTGACCTTTCCTACATCGGGCCGGACGGCGAAAAGCATCGCCCGGTGATGATCCACCGCGTGGTGTTCGGCTCCATCGAGCGCTTCATCGGCATCCTCACCGAGCACTTCGCCGGCGCGTTCCCGCTCTGGCTGGCTCCGGTGCAGGCGAAGATACTCACCATCACCGACCGCGCCGACGAGGCCGCCCTCAAGCTGCAAAAGGCGCTGGAGGACGCCGGCATCCGCACAGAGATCGACCTGCGCAACGAGAAGATCGGCTTCAAGCTGCGCGAGGCGCGCATGATGAAGATCCCCTACATGCTGGTGCTGGGCGACAAGGAGGCCGCCGAAGGCACGGCGGCGGTGAGCGTGCGCGGCCAGCGCGACAGCATTGGCGCGATGACGGCGGAAGAACTCATCGCGCGCATGCAGGAGGAAGTGCGCACCCGCGCCATCTTCTAAGGCCCCTTGAAAACAGCATGTCCCGCGGAAGAAACAGCTTCCGCGGGACGATTTTTGGGCATGCAAAGACCCGGCGTGCAGCGCTGCGTTCGCCGGGTCTTTGCTTTTCCTAGAGCCGCACTTCGCGGCTGGTGATGAGGCGGTTTTTGTGCTCGCGGCTGCGCGCGCGCATGACCACGTTCATCACCAGGCCGATGCCAAGCATATTGGTGATCATGTTGGAGCCTCCGTAGCTCATAAACGGCAGGGGGATGCCCGTGACCGGCAGAAGGCCGATGACCATGCAGATGTTCTCGACGATGTGGAACAAAAGCATCGATGCTACGCCGATGATGAGGTAGGAGCCGTAGGAGTCCTGCACGCGCATGGCCAGATAGAACAGGCGGCCGAGCAGCAGCATGTACAATACCACCAGCACGCAGGCGCCCACCATGCCGAAACTCTCGCAGCAGACGGCGAAGATGAAGTCCGTGTGGTCGTCGGAGATATAGCCCAGGGAGGCGTAGCTGCCGGGAGAGACGATGCCCTGCCCCCACATGCCGCCGCGGCCCACGGCGATGCCGGCGTTGATGACCTGCCGCGCCTCGTCCGGGTAGCTTTCGGGATCGAGCCAGATGAGGATGCGCATGAGGCGGAAGCTGTCCGTGGCGTTCATAAACGTCCACACCGGAATAATCAGCACCACCGCGCAGGCGAGCACGCCGAGGATGAGCTTGTAGTTCGTGCCGGAGACGAAGACCATGATGCAAAACACCGCCAGATACACCAGCGCCGTGCCCACGTCCGGCTGGGCGATGATCAGCAGAAGCGGTATGCCCATGTAGACGACGAGGGGCAGAAGGTCGCGCACAGTCATCACCGGCTTGACGCGCACGGCAAAGGCCTTGGCAAAGGCGATGATCATGGCGATCTTGCCGACCTCCGAAGGCTGGAACGTTCGCTCCGAACCGGAACCCCAGGTGAAGAAGGCGGTCATGCCGCCGCGCCCGGCCTCCATGCCCAGCACCACGACCAGGAGCACGATGTTGAGCACGTAAAACGTGTTGGCGTAGTGGCCGTAGAGGTCATAGCCAAAGTAGATGATGACCATCATCGCCACGATGCCTACGCCCAGCCACATCAGCTGCAAGCGCGCGTAATCGACGGGCTGCGTTTCCAGCATCTCCATGATGGTGGCCGGCGTTTCGGTGACGGATGTGGTGGTGGCGGAGAAGATGCACACCACGCCGAACAGCGCGATCACGAGCACGTTGAGAAACAACGGCCAGTCAAAGTAGCGCATCAGGCTTCGGTCGAACCGATTCAGGCGCACCTGCTTGACGAGCGCCGCGATCTTTTCCCGCATTGCTTGGCTCCTTTGCGTCAGTCGGCGATGGAGAACTCCGTCTCCGCTTCGGTGGACTCATAGCCGCCGTAGTTGTCCAGATAATAGGTGATCGTCTCAATGGCGGCGCTGGCCGAGCGCGCGCCGGCGTAGCCGTTCTGTATGTAGACGACCACGGCGATCTTCGGATCCTCCACAGGCGCGTAGCAGACCAGCCAGGAGTTGTTCTCCACGTCGATCTCGGTTCGCTGGGAGGTACCGGTCTTGGCGGCGATCGTGTACTTGGAATTCTTGAACTGATCAGCGGCGGTGCCGTCGTTTTCGACGGAGGTCACGTTGACCATGCCCTCCTGGATGAGCTCGAAGTACTCCGGATCCGTCTCGATCTGGTTGGCGACGACCGGCTCCTTGTCGACCACCACGGTGCCGTCCGGGGCGATGATCTTGTCGATGATCTGCGCGTCGTAGACCGTGCCGCCGTTGGCGATGGCGGAGACGTAGCGCGCCGCGGCGATGGGCGTAATCTGCGTGATCGACTGGCCGATGCCGAGCATGATCGTCTCGTTGGGCGTCCAGTAGAGGTCGGAGATGTAGCTGGCCACGGTGTTGCCAAGGAAGTTGGAGGAGATGTACTGCACCGGCAGGTTGAGGTCGTAGACCAGCACCTCGCGGATGGGCGCGTTCCACTCCGCGCGGTTATCGTAGCTGACGGCGATGTCCATCAGCTTTTTCACCACTTCGTCCACGCGCTCCTCGTCGTATTCGATGTTGCGCTCCTCGCCGATCTCGGCGATGAGGTTGCGCAGGGCCGTGGCCACGACCATGGGCTTGGTGGTCATCTGGTCCTCGATGGCCACGTCCGGATCATAGAGGGCGTCCTGATTGCCGACAAAGCTGGTGGACTCGCCCGGCAATTCGATGTTCGTGCGCGATGTAAGGCCCAGCGCCGCCGCCCATTCGTTGAGCGTCTGCACGCCTGTGCGGTAGCTCACTTCATAGAAGAAGTAGTTGCAGGAGTTGGAAAGGCCCTCCACCACCGTCTGGTTCTGGTGATTCTGAGGATAAGACGTCCAGCACTTGGCGGGGTTGGCGGTATCCGTCTTGGTGTAGTAGCCTTCGTCGTCGATTGTCTCGGTCTTGCCGAGGTTGCCGGAGGCCAGGCCCGCCAGCGCCGTACAGAGTTTGAAGCAGGAACCCGGGGCGTCCTTGGCGCTGATGACGCGATCGAACAGGGGGTTGTTGTCGTCGGCGAGTATCTGCGCCCAGGCGCCGGAATCGACGCTGCCGCCCTCGAAGATGGAAAGGTCATAGTCCGGCAGGCTGACGTAGCCGAGCACGCGACCGGAATTGGGGTCCATGGCGATCATGGCGCCGGACTCGGCCAGCTGCACCTCGTGGCCCATGTCCTCATAGCGAGCCAACTCGGAGGCGTTGCGGCGCTGCCAGCTGCTGCCGGACATCACATCCCGCTGCTGGGAATTGATGTTGTTGATGGCCCGCTGCAGCGCGGAGCGCATCACATCCTGCAATTCGGAATCGATGGTCAGCACCACGGAGTTGCCGTCCACCGGCGCGGTGTAGGAAATCTCGCGCACGATCTTGCCGCGCGTGTCGATCTCCACCACGCGCTCGCCCTGCCGGTAGGATACATAGGGCGAGAGTTGATCTTCCATGGATTTTTCGATGCCGGAAACGCCGACAATGGCGTCGCTGGGATAGCCCTTGGCGGCGTACTCCTCCATGTCGCTCTGGGAGTTGATGCGGCCCACATACCCCACGGCGTGGGCGGCGGTGCGGCCCTGCGGGTAGACGCGGGTGGAACTTTCCTCGGCGGACATGCCGTCCAGTTCCATGGAGCGCGCCTCGATCTCCGAAACGGTTTCAAAGCCCACGTCGTAGGCGATGGCCACGGGGCGGGAGTTGTAGTTGTTCATGCGAGAGGTCTGCCAGACGGCGAGTATCTTGACGATCATGTCCTCGTACTGCTCAACGATGTCCTCGTCTGAAAGGCTGGCGGCGGCCTCCGCCCCCTGTTCCTCGACGATCTCCTCGCGCAAAACGTCGACGATCAGGTACTTTTCCAGCAGCGCGTCAAAGAGTTGCTCTTCGGGCGTATTGGTGAGGTAGAAGTTGGCGCGCCACTGGCTCTCGCGGGTGGCGTTGACCGTTTCGGAAGTGGAATTGGTGGAAAAGCGCCAGACGCCATCCTCATCCTTTTTTAGCCAGAACTCCGTGATGGTCGATTTGCCGTTGGACTCCACCAGCTGGATGGTCTTGAGAATGGAGCGCGTATAGGTCTTGCGGTCCGCCTCCGAACTGCGCGAAGGATCGCGGTAGAAAGTTACATTGTAACTGCGGCGGTCGTAGGCAAGCGGCGTCATGTTGACATCGTAGATGGTGCCGCGCATGCCGGTGACCGAGAGCGTCTTGGTCGAGCGCGAAGTGGCGCGCGCGGTGGACGCCTCCTGTCCGTCGATCATCATGCTGTCCAGGCGGAAAAACACCGCCGCGAACGCGATGACGAGCACCAGACAGACGATGAGCACGCGATTTTTATAGGGCCTCAAAAGGATTTCACCTCCCGTTTGGCGGATGTGCGCCGGTAGCGCGCTCCCCTGCCCAGCGTCAGGCGGGCTTCCAACGGGCCGAGCAGCATGCACAGCGCGGTGGCGAGGAACGTGCGGATGAGCAAGTTGAGAAAGTAGATGCCCTCGATGCGCGCGGTGCCAAAGTACTGATAGGCGTAAATGACCACCTCGCGCATAAGCGCCATGGCAAAGAATGTCAGCGCGCGGCGCAGATAGACGCGCGAGGGGCGCCGGCGCGCGCGCACATCCTCCGGCTCATAGGCGATGAGGCCGGCGAGAAAGCCGAGGGCGATGTAGACGAACGTATTGAACCCAAGCTGGTAGCCGACCAGTATATCCAGCAAAAGGCCGGCGATGAGGCCATAGAGCATGCCGTGCATGCGCCCCAGATACACGCCCAGCACCAGCACGGTGGAAAACGTCAGCGAGACGATGTAAGGGCTGCTGATAAGGAAGGGGATGACGGACGTATCCAGCAGCAGCGAAAGCAGCGTCAAAACAGCCGGCATGGCGCGTCTGCGCACGGTCATCCCTCCTTTCCTTTTTTCTCCTTATCAGCTTTCAGCCCAGGTATCTTCGGGCAGTTCCTCGTAGATGGGGCCGGTGGCGGCGCTGCTATCGGGCATGGCCGTCGGGAAGACGAAGATATCCTCTTCCTGCTCCGGTTCGCCCGCCGACATCGAAGGCACGGGCGTCGTCGTCGGACGCGGCACAGGCGTGGGCGTGGCGACCACGGGCAGGCCCTGCTCCTGATCCGTCTCGACCACAGTGCGCAGGATCAGCACTTCTTCGATGTGCTGGAAATCGGCGCTGGGCATGGCGATGACGTAGCCGCCGACGTTGTCCGTGGCGCGGCTGACCGCCGTGACGGTGCCCACCATGAGCCCCTTGGGATAAAGGGAATCTGTACCGGAGGTGATCAGCGTATCGCCCGGCACGATGTTGGCGATGTTCTGCACATAACTCACATAGCACTCCGCGCTCTCCGACGTGGCGGTGATCTGGCCGCGCATCACGCCGTTGTCGCGCGTGCGTTCAATGAGGCAGGAAACGGCGCTGCGCGAGTCGATGATCGTCAGCACCTTGGCGTAGTTGAGGCCCGCCTCATAGACGCGGCCCACCAGGCCGTCGCCCGTGACCACCGCCATGCCGACGCCGACGCCATCGTTGGTGCCGCGGTTGACGGAAAACGTGTCAAACCACTGGCCCGGATCGCGGGCGATGACGCGCGCGTAAATGGGGTCGAGCGTCTCATAGCGGCTCTGCGCGTCGAGCAGGCCGAGCAGGCGCTGGTTCTCGGCAAGCGCTTCCTCGGCGCCTTGCAGCTCGAGACTGAGTTGCTGGTTTTCCAAAAACAGATCCTGATAATTCGCTTCCAGTTCGTCATAGTTACGCCAGCCCTGGAAGAGATCGCGCACCCATTTGGTGGCGGAACTGAAAGCGTTTTGCAGCGGGGAAAGCGCGCTGCCGATGGCGTTTTCGCCCACCGACGCGCCCTCGCCGCCGCGCAGCACCAGAAAGATCACCGCCAGCGCCACGACCGCCAGCACCGCCACCACGAAGATCGCCCGGCGAATGGCGTTGCCGCGCGCGCGGCGTTGCTTTTCCACCTGCGCCTTGGAATAGGCGCGCCCTGTGCTCTTCTTTGCCATGAACAGATCCCCTTACAGCTCGATGAGGCAGCCCGACTGTCTGAGCCGGGAAGCCAGCCGCTCGTCGGCGGCGATGGCGCCCGCGCCGGTCGCCACGTCGTCCTCGGGCGATTCGCCCATGTGCACAGGCATGCTCAAAAGTTCGCTGAGGCGCTCGCGCAGGCCGTCGAGCCGCGCGCCGCCGCCGGAAAGGTACACGCCGCGCTCGAGTATGTCCGCCGCCAGTTCCGGCGGCGTGTTCTCAAACGCTTCGCGGATGTTCTCCAGCAGAGCAGTAAGCGGGGGCAGGATGGCGCGGTTGACGTCCCTGGGGGAGACGGACACCGTGGAGGGCTTGCCCGTGCGCACATCGCGGCCGCGCAAAAGCACGTCCTCGGCGTTTTCGCCATCTTCCTGCCGGGCGGAGCCGATGTCGATCTTCAGATCCTCCGCCGTGCGCTGGCCGATGACCAGCCCCTTTTCGTTGCGTATGTAGCGGATGATGGCCTCGTCCAGCGCCATGCCGCCGGTGCGCGTCGCGCGCGAGGCGACCACGCCGCTCATGGAGGGGACGGCCACTTCTGTGGTGGAGCCGCCGATATTGACCACCATCACGCCCTTGGGCTCGTCGATGGACACGCCCGCGCCCACCGCCGCCGCCACCGTGGAGCGAACGAGCGCGGCGCGGCGCGCGCCGAGGGCCTTGACGGCTTCCTCCAACGCGGCGCGCTCCACGCG
>CAMMGP010000046.1 GCA_946496415.1 uncultured Clostridia bacterium
CCTTGCCGTCATGAAGGCAAAGGCAGGGCCTTTTTCGCGCCGCTTACGTTCGCAGCGCCACATCGCGCGCGGCCTCGGCGATGCGCTTGGCGTTGTCGAAGCGGCGGTATTTCTGCTGCGAGGCGCGGATGCGCGCGAGTTCCTTGCCGTCTTCGGCGAGCAGCCGCTTCACCGCCGCGGGCAGCCGTTTGACCCCTTCGGAGACGATGCCCAGCCCGTAATTTTCCACCAATTCCGGGTTTCCCTGTTCCTGCCCCGGCAGCGCGCCGGTGATGATCAGAGGCACGTTCATCACCACCGCCTCGAAAAACGAATTGGGGCTGCCGCGGGCGATCATGATGTCGCTCTCCAGCATCAGGTTTTCAATCTCGGTGACAAAGCCGAGAATGCGCACGCGCTCGCCATACTTGCGCTTGAGCAGCGCCTCCAGCCGCTTTTTCAGCTGCTTGTTGCGCCCGCAGACGATGGTCAGCGTCACGTCCGTCTTCGTCATCAGGGCGAGCGCGTAAGAACCGAGCATGCCGCTGCCCTCGCCGCCGGACATCAAAAGGCAGCGCGCCGGGCGGGAGGGATCATAGGCCGGCTTTTCCACCTTCTGCGCCAGATCGGTAAAGCGCCGGCGCGAGGGAAAGCCCACCTTGAGGATGCGCCCGCGTGGCACGCCGTAGGCAAGCGTGCGCTCCACGGCTTCGTCGGTGGCGCAGATGGTCAGCGCCGAGCGCGCGTCGCACCAGGAGGGATGCACCGTCACCGGATCGGCCTGCACCGATACAAACGGTATGTCCAGCCCGTGCTCTTCGCACACGGTCAGAAGCGAGGAATTGAACATGGGATGCGTGGTCACCACCGCGTCCGGCCGCTCCCGCGCCACCATCTCGATAAAGCGCTTCTCCGCCCAGGTGGACATCAGCGAGCAATAGGTGGAATTGAACTTCGTGCCAAAGTCCCAGGTCATCTTCCAGAGGAACTTGGCATGCCGCGTGACCACGCCATAGCTGTCGCCCAGCGCGGTCACGGATTTGCCCACCAGATCCTCAAAGCCGTCCACCAGCTTGACCTCCACTTCGGGCATGTCCACGAACCAGTCCATCAGGGCGTCGGAGATGGACTTGTGCCCGCAACCCGTGTGCGAGGTGGTGATCAGCAGTATCTTTCTTTTTTCGCTCATGGACGCACCCTCACAGGCTCCGCGCCCGCGGGTATGTCGCCCACGCCGCGCAGCACGTAATGCGGCTGATAGGGATAGGTGGCCATGCTTTCCAGACTCGTCACGCCCGAGAGCACCAGCACCGTGTCCATGCCGGATTCGATGCCGGCCACCACGTCCGTATCCATGCGGTCGCCGATGATCACCGTATCTTCCGGCGCGGCGTTCAGGCGGCTCTGCGCGTGGCGCATCATCAAAGGATTCGGCTTGCCGATGAAGTACGCCTGCCGTCCGCAGGCCATTTCGATGGGCGAGATCAGCGCGCGGCAGGCTGGGGCGATGCCGTTTTCCACCGGGCCGGTGATATCCGGATTCGTTCCCAGAAGCTTGGCACCGTTGCGCACCAGATGCACGGCCTTCTGGATCTTTTCAAAGCTGTATCCGCTGGTTTCGCCCACCACCACATAGTCGGGGTTGACGTCGTTCATGGAAAAGCCCGCGTCGTAGAGCGCGCCCACCAATCCCGCCTCGCCGATGACATAGGCCGAGCCGCCGGGGCACTGGCTTTTCAGATAGCTGGCCGTGGCCAGAGCGCTGGTATAAAAGTGCTCTTCGCCCACGTCCAGCCCCAAACGATGCAGCTTTTGCTTCAGTTCCTTGGGGCTGCGCTCCGAGGAATTGGTCAAAAAGAGATATTCCTTGCCGTTTTTTTCCAGCCAGTCCACAAATTCCCGCACGCCGGGCAACAGCAGGTTGCCGTGATAGATCACGCCGTCCATATCGCTGATAAACGCTTTTTTACGCTTGAGATCTTCCAATTCTCCCCACTCCTTTGCCCGCGCGCTTCCCTGCGCGCATACCTGCCCCTATTATACATGATAGAATGCATTTTGAAAAGTCAAACTTTGCTTTCTGTGGGGATTTCTGCTATAATATCCCCATGGAAAGGATCACAGGTTTCTCGCCCGTGGCGGGGGCGGATTGCCGCCTTGTCATTCTCGGCACCGCGCCGAGCGCAGAATCGCTGCGGGCCGGGTATTACTACGCCCACCCGCGCAATGCCTTCTGGCGCGTGCTCGCCGATACATTTGACGCGCCCGTTCCGCAAACGGTGGGGGAGAAGGAGAACCTGCTTTTTAAGAATCGCCTCGCCCTCTGGGACGTGCTCTGCGCCTGCGCGCGCCGCGGCTCTCTGGACAGCGCCATCCGCGATCCGCAGGTCAACGACTTTGCCGCTTTCTTCGCCGCCCATCCGGGGATCACGCGCGTGCTTTTCAACGGCGCGGCGGCGGAAAAACTCTTCTTTCGCTTCTGCGGGGAAGCGCTTCAGGGCCGCGCGGCCGCGCGCCTGCCCTCCACCAGCCCTGCCTATACGCTTCCATACGCGCAAAAACTGGAGATTTGGAGAAAGGAACTTCTGCGATGACGAACATACTGCCCAACGCGATCCTGCGCAAAAAGCGCTTTGGCGGCGAACTCAATGAGGCCGAGATCCGCGCCTTTGTGCGCGGCGTGACCGACGGAAGCTGGGCCGACTATCAAACCTCCGCCCTGCTGATGGCCATCTGCATCCACGGCATGAGCGACCGCGAGACGCTGGCGCTGACGCTGGCCATGGCCAAATCCGGCGATACGCTGGACCTAAAGGACATCCCCGGCATTAAGGCCGACAAACACTCCACCGGCGGCGTGGGCGACACCACCAGCCTCATCCTCGTACCCCTCGCGGCCGCCTGCGGCCTCAAGGTGGCGAAGATGTCCGGCCGCGGGCTGGGCTTCACCGGCGGCACGCTGGACAAACTCGAATCTATCCCCGGCATGCGCGTTGACCTGGACGTTGACGAATTCAAGGCCATCGTCCGCTCCGTCGGCTGCGCTATCGCCGGCCAGACCGCCGAACTGGCCCCGGCGGACAAGGTGCTCTACGCCCTGCGCGACGTCACCGAAACGGTGGACTGCCTGCCGCTGGTCGTCTCCTCCATCCTCTCGAAAAAACTGGCCGCCGGCTGCGACGTGGTGGTGCTCGATGTCAAGACCGGCTCCGGCGCCATCATGGACACGCCGGAAAAGTCCCGCAAACTGGCCGAGGACATGGTGCGCATCGGCAACCTCAGCGGCCGCCGCTTTTCGGCGCTGATTACCGATATGGATCAGCCCCTGGGCATGTACATCGGCAACGCCCTTGAGGTAGAGGAGGCCATCGACGTGCTCGCCGGCCGCACGACCGGCCCCTTGCGCGACGTGGCCCTCACGCTCGGCGCGCACATGCTGAAAAACGCCGAACTCGCCCCCACGGTGGAGGCGGGCAGGGCCATGCTCACGGAGAAGATCGAAAACGGCGCGGGCCTTGCCAAGTTTGCCGAGATGATCAGGGCGCAGGGCGGCGATCCCCGCGTCTGCGAGGACACCGGTCTGCTCCCCAAGGCCAGCCGCAAGATCGCCATGCCCGCCCCGGACGATGGCTACATCGCTGCCATCCGCACATCGGAGGTCGGCAATGCCGCCCGCCTCCTCGGCGCGGGGAGGCTGCGCAAGGAGGACGCCATCGACCCCGCAGTGGGCATCGTCATGCAGCGCCGCGTGGGCGAATACGTCCGCCGCGGCGACGCGCTGCTCACCATCCACGCCAACGCCCATTCGGACGTTGCCGGCGCGCTCAACATACTCGGCAAGGCGTTCAAGTTCTCGCCCGACGCCGTGACGCCTCCGGAGCTGATCCATGCGGTGGTGGAATAGCGCTCTGCGCGGCTTAAAGCGCGTCGCGCTGTGCAAGGAGGGCGGCGCGCGCGCCGCCTGGAAGCTGCTCTTTGCCTACGCCGCCTATCTGCTCTGGGCCTGGCTCGTCACGTATCTGCTCTCGCTGGGCTTTGGCGCGCTCTTTGGCGCGTGGGGCCTCTCCGCCGCCACCGCCGTGCGCGCGCCTTCCTGGGCACAGTGGCTCTTTGCCAACTACGGCCGCTTTATCTCGCTTGTTTCCAGCTTCGGCGCCATCGCCCTCGCCCATGGCCTTCTGCGCCTGCTCGCGGGCGGGAAGATGGAAAAACTGCGCCCGCGCGATCTGACCATGGGTGCGCTCTGGGGCCTTATCCCCGTGCTCGCCGGCGCGGCGCTGTTCCTCCTCATGGACTCCATGCGCCTTTACGAGCGGACGTTCTCGCTGACCCCGGACCTTCTCTGGATGCTGGCCGTCTACTTCGCCGCGGCGCTGGCTGAGGAGCGCTTCGCCCGCGGCCTCACCATGCGCGTGGCCTCCTTGCACGCCCATCCCCTCTGGGGCTATGTCGCCTCGGCCGTCATGCTGCTGGCCATCACCGGCAGCTACGCCCTGCCGCCGCTGGGCATCGTCAATATGCTGCTCACTGCCGTTCTCTGCGCCCATTTGAGTGCTACAAGCCATGCCGGGGCCGCCGTGGGGCTGCGCTGCGCCTGGAGTTGGGCGTCCAACGCCCTTGTCGCCTTCCCCGGCGGCAACGCCGCCTCCCGGCCCGTCCTGCAGCTTTATGAAGTCTCGGAGCACTGGCTCACCGGCGGCGCAAGCGGCCTCATCTGCGGCGCGTGGATGCCGCCCGTCCTCCTCCCCCTGAGCCTCTGGCCCTCCCGCCGGCCCCGGCGCACACTCCTGCGCCGCAAGGAAGCGAAATAACGCCGCAATGCCCCGCGCCCCCGCGCGGGGCGTTCTGCGCGCCTGCGCAAACGTATAACGCAAAATTATAGTTCAGTATCTGCGATAAGTATTTGACATGCGTCCTCGCCGGTGGTACGATACGGTTGTTCGCGGGAAGCCCCGTTCTTTCGCAGGGCGCGCCCGCGCCGCGAACACCGCTTTGGAAGGAGGATACTATGCGTTACACGAAACTTGGCAACGCCGATTTGACCGTCTCCCGCGTCTGTCTGGGCTGCATGGGTTTTGGCGACCCCGCGCGCGGCCAGCACACCTGGACGCTGGACGAGGAGCATTCCCGCGCCATCATCCGTCAGGCGCTGGAGGCGGGAATCAACTTCTTCGACACCGCCATCGCCTACCAGAGCGGCACCAGCGAACAGTACCTTGGCCGCGCCCTGCGCGACTTCGCCCGCCGCGACGATGTGGTGGTGGCCACGAAGTTTCTGCCCCGCACCAACGAGGAAATCTCCGCCGGCGTCAGCGGTCAGGAGCACATCCGCCGCATGCTGGACAGGAGCCTGCAAAACCTCGGCATGGATCACGTCGATCTCTACATCTACCACATGTGGGACTACCAGACGCCGCTTTTCGACATCATGGACGGCCTCAACGAAGCCGTCAAAGCCGGCAAGGCGCGCCATATCGGCATCTCGAACTGCTACGCCTACCAGTTGGCCCAGGCCAACGCGCTGGCGGAGAAGGAGGGCTTTGCCAAGTTTGTCTCCGTGCAGGGCCACTACAACCTCATCTTCCGCGAGGAGGAACGGGAAATGGCCAGGCTCTGCCATGCGGACAACATCGCCATGACCCCATACAGCGCCCTGGCCGGGGGCCGCCTCTCCAGGCACCCGGGCGAGACCTCCAAGCGCCTTGAAGAAGACGGTTATGCCCGCCTCAAGTACGATCAGACCCGTCAGCAGGACGAAGCGATCATTCGCCGCGTCGCGGAACTTGCTGACGCGCACGGCACGACGATGACGGCGGTCGCCCTCGCATGGCTCATGACCAGGGTAACCGCTCCGGTGGTGGGCGCGACCAAACCGCATCATATCGCGGGCATGGCCGCCGCTGTCGAACTGCAACTCACGCCCGAGGAATGCGCCTATCTCGAAGCGCCCTACGTCCCGCACGCACTCGTCGGCGTCATGGCGCAAAACACCGCCGCCAGCGCGCAGAGCGCCCACGTCTGGAGCGTGGGCGAACAGACCATATAGGAGGGAACGGCCATGAACAGAGCCGAAACAGCCCAAAAGTACAACGAACAGTGGTTCCAAGGCGCGCCCTTTGGCGACCCCGCCGCCGATCCGGAATACGAACAACTCGCCCGCCGCTTCCTCTGCGGCGACGTGCTGCCGCGCGACGGCCTCACGCAGGCGCAAAAAGCCCTCGTCATCCTCGCCGGACTCACTGCCGGAAACCTCTTTCCCGCCCTGCGCCGCTACGCCCGCGCGGCATTGAGCGCCGGCGCGACCCCCGTGGAGATCAAGGAAGCTATTTACCAGTGCGCCCCTTACGTGGGCCTCGAACGTGCGCGCTGCGCCCTGGAGGAAGTCAACGCCGCCTTCAAGGAGGCGGGCGTCTCCCTGCCCACGCCGCCGCAGGGCAGCGTCAGCGAGAAAGACCGCTTCGAAAAGGGCCTCGACGTGCAGCGCCACATCTTCGGCCGAGAACACATCGACGCCATGCGCGCCGCCGCCCCTGCCGAGACAAAGCACATGCAGGACTTCCTCTCCGCCCACTGTTTCGGCGATTTCTACACCCGCGGCGCGCTCGATTTGAAAACGCGCGAACTCATCACCTTCAGCGCCATCTGCGCCCTGGGCGGCTGCGAGCCGCAGGCCAAGGCCCACGCCGCCGCCAACATAAGCGTCGGCAACAGCCGCGAAACGCTCATCGAGGCCGCCACGCTGCTTCTGCCCTTCATGGGCTTTCCCCGCACGCTCAACGCCCTCGCCTGCATCGACGCGGCGACAAAACCTTAACGACAATGCAAGCCCCTGCAGACAGCGCTGTGCGGTCTGCGGGGGGCGGCCTGTTTTCACGATTGGATGGAAAGGAAGTGTCACAAATGGGCGTATGGGGGATGGGACTTGCGCAGAGCGACGAATTTTGCGAAGTATACGAACGATTTATGGAAGCATACGACGAGGGCGAGGCCGTTCCGGAGATCGAAAAGGCCATTCTCGACAGCTACCATGCCGAGTTTGACGACGCGGACGGCGTTATGCACAACGTCTATTTCGCGCTGGCAAAGGCCGAGTGGATGTGCTGCGCGCCCTCCGAGCGCATCTTGCGCCGCGTTCAGGAGATCATCGAAAGCGACGCGGATCTGGAATTCTATCGGGAGCTGGGAGCGTCGCCGTCCGACGTCTCCCTGCGCGCCAAAAAGCTGGAGCAATTCTGGCAAACGCTGCAAACGCCGAGGAAGTCCGCGCGCAAGCGCCGTCCCGACCCTTCCATGCGGGAAAAGCCCTTTCCCGAGCTTGCGCCGGGCGATTGCTTCGCCTACAAATACGGCGAAGGAAGGCGCGTGCTCATCATCCTCGACCGCTTCCAGTTCGACCAGTGGTGCAAGGAGCAGGTCTTTTGCTGCGTGCTGCGCAGGACGTTTGCAGTCTCCGAACTTTCGTCCATCGACTATTTGAACGAAGAAGTGGGCTGCGCGGGATGCTACCTCGGCGTCGATTTTCCCGGCGCATCGACGCTGCGAAGGCTGGGCTCGATCTCCGTCCCGCCCCATGCCAGGAATCAAATTCTCGGCTCGAACACTTTCGCGGTCAACCATAAGGCCGATTTCAAGAAGGACTATTCGCAGAGGGAATCCGTTCTTCTGCGCGAACTGCTTTCCCATCGCGCAACGGCGCGTCTGTTTCCCTGAAAAACCGCCTGAGCGCCGCCTCCACGCCCTCCCTGTCCACCAGATAGCTGAACCCATGGTC
>CAMMGP010000047.1 GCA_946496415.1 uncultured Clostridia bacterium
ACCAGATCCGCAAGGGCGCGGCCACCAACGCCGTGCAGATCGCGGAATTGTTGCTATAAGGAGAGGCGTCGCAAAATGAAACGGACGTCGGAACGCACCGATGTCCGTTTTTTGCTGCGCTTGCGCCGCGCGTTTTGCCATGCTATAATGTTGGCAGAAAACGACAGGGAGGGTTTGGCGATGAAACTCGCGGAGGCATTGCAGGAGCGCGCGGACGCCAAGCGCTTGATCGCGCGGCTGAATACGCGGCTGGCGGCGAACGCCGTGGCGCAGGAGGGCGAAGCGCCCGCCGAGGACCCCTCGGAGTTGCTGAAGGCGTTGGACGGCTGCCTTGCGCGCATGGAAACGCTGATGGCGAAGATCAACCTCGTCAACAGCGCCACCGTGGTCGGCGGCCGCACGCTCACGGAGATGATCGCCCGGCGCGACTGCCTGCGCGAGCGCATTTCCGCCTATCAGAAACTCATTGACGCCGCCAGTCAGAGCGTGCAGCGCATGGGGCGCGCGGAGATACGCATTGTGCGGACGGTGGACGTGCGCGCGCTGCAAAAGCAGGTGGACGCGCTCTGCGCCGAGCAGCGGCGGCTGGACAACGAGATCCAGCAGGCCAACTGGATGACGGAGATCGACCTGTAAGCGCGGTCGGGACGGTAGTTTGCCGGGGCGAATGCGATCTCTGCGGCTGAGAATGAGCCGTTGCAGCAGCGCCGTGGGCAGGCGTGGGGGTTGTTCCCCCGGCATCGTCAATCATGCCCGGACAGCGCACGAGCGCACAAAAATCGCGCATGTTCACCACCAAGCATTGACCGGCGGGCGAGGGCGGGAACGGGGCTGCCCGCGCTTTGGAACGGCGGGCGTTGTTTGCCGCAGCGCCCGCCGTTTTTCTGCCATCGCTGCTTTTCGCGCGCGGGCGCGAGAGTGTCTTGCTCTGTTTGCGCTAGAATGGATGGGGGTGTCGCCGGTGCTGAAAAAATACGCCATGCCGCTGGGCATCTGGCTATTGTTCGCCGCCATAGCCGTGGGGCTGTGGTTGGGGCTTAAAAATATCTTCTATCTCTTTAATTTCCTCTACATCGGCACGGGGCTGGCCGCAGGCCTGGCGCTGTTTGCGCAGGGAAAGAAGTGGGCGCGCAACGCCGTGCAGTGGGTGGTGGGGCTGTATCTGCTCGTATTCCTCGGCGCATTCGGGCGGGAGAACATGCAGATCGAGGGCTTCTGGTACTACCTGTTCCTCGGCGTGTTCGAGGCGGCCACCATCCACTACGCGGTGGCGAAGATCTTCGGGCCGCTCATCTTCGGGCGCGGCTTTTGCGGCTACGCCTGCTGGACGGCGATGGTGCTCGATCTGCTGCCCTTCAAGGCGCAGGCGGGGCCGCGGCGGCGTTGGAGGGGTGTGCGCTATATTGCCTTTGCCGCTTCGCTGCTGTTTGTTTCGGCGCTGTTCTTGTTTGGCGTGCATGGCAAGGCGGAAATCATGTGGTACGCCTTTGGGGGCGGCAACGCCCTCTACTACGCCGTGGGCGTAGCGCTGGCCTTTGTCTGTCGGGACAACCGCGCCTTTTGCAAGTACGTCTGCCCGGTGACGGTGTTTTTGCGTCCGGCGAGCCGTTTTGCGCTTTTGCGCGTGCGCGTGGACGAGGCCGCGTGCATCTCCTGCGGCAAGTGCCGCCGCCTTTGCCCCATGGGGCTTGCCATAAGCGACGCAAAGAAGCGACGAAAGAACGCCGCGGACTGTATTCTCTGCCTGCGCTGCGTGGAGGAATGCCCGCAAAAGGCACTGAAGTTCTGAAACGGCGCTCTCCTCGCGCATATTTAACCCACTTTGCTTGACATTCTGGCGGCAAATGGTCTATAATCTCACCATAGCGAAGATGGGAAGCAGTAGGCTTTTTTCGCGCCCCAAGAGAGCCGCCGGAAGGTGCGAGGCGGCGGCGCGCGGAGCCGAACTCGTCCCGGAGCGTCGCGGCGAGAGCCGCGCGGACGCCTCCGTTAGCGGGCAGAAAGCGGGCCGTATGGCCAAAAAAGAGTGGTACCGCGAAAGGCAGCGCCTTCCGTCTCTTTGTGGACGGAGGGCTTCTATTTTGGAAAAGAGGAGCGCCGAAGATGAAGAACATACCCGCCTATTCCCCGGACGCCGTGGAAAAGAAGTGGCAAAAGCACTGGGAGGACACCCACGCCTTCGCCGCGGAAAAATCGCATGAAAAGCCCAAGTTCTATCCCCTGATCGAGTTCCCCTACCCCTCGGGCGCGGGCCTGCACGTGGGCCATCCGCGCTCCAACACGGCCATGGACATCATCGCCCGCAAGCGCCGCATGGAGGGCTACAACGTGCTCTTCCCCATCGGCTACGACGCCTTTGGCCTGCCGACGGAGAACTACGCCATCAAGAACAAGATCCATCCCGCCATCGTCACGGAAAAGAACATCGCCCGCTTCCGCGCGCAACTGAAGCGCATCGGCTTTTCCTTCGACTACGACCGGGAGATTTCCACCACCGACCCCAAGTACTACAAGTGGACGCAGTGGATCTTTCTGAAACTCTTTGAGCACGGCCTGGCCTACAAGATGGAGATGCCCATCAACTGGTGCACCTCCTGCAAGGTGGGCCTGGCCAACGAGGAAGTCGTGGGCGGGCGCTGCGAGCGCTGCGGCGGCGAAGTGGTGCGCAAGGTGAAATCCCAGTGGATGCTGCGCATCACCGACTACGCGCAGAAATTGCTCGACGGCCTGGACGACGTGGACTTCATCGAAAAGGTCAAGGTGCAGCAGCGCAACTGGATCGGCCGCTCCGAGGGCGCGGAAGTGGATTTCACACTCACCACCGGCGACAAATTGCGCATTTTCACCACGCGGCCGGACACGCTCTTTGGCGCGACCTACATGGTCATGTCGCCCGAGCATCCGCTCATCGAGCAGCACAAGGCGCAGATCGAAAACTACGAGGAGATCGCCGCCTACCGCGAGGCCGCCGCGCGCAAGAGTGACTTTGAGCGCACGGAGCTCAACAAGGACAAGACCGGCGTGGAGATCAAGGGCATCCGCGCCGTCAACCCCGTCAACGGGCAGGAGATCCCCGTGTGGGTGTCCGACTACGTGCTGATGGGCTACGGCACAGGCGCGATCATGGCCGTGCCCGCCCACGACGAGCGCGACTGGGAATTCGCCAAGAAGTTCGGTCTGCCCATCGTCGAGGTCGTGGCCGGCGGCGACGTGCAAAGCGCCGCCTACACCGACATACAGGACGGCGTGATGGTCAATTCCGGCATTTTGAACGGCCTGAAGGTCAAGGACGCCATTCGGACCATCATCGACTGGTTGCAGGAAAAGGGCCTGGGCGAGCGCAAGGTCAACTACAAATTGCGCGACTGGGTGTTCTCCCGCCAGCGCTACTGGGGCGAGCCGATCCCGCTGGTCTACTGCGAGCACTGCGGCTGGGTGCCGCTGCCCTACGAGCAGCTTCCTTTGACGCTGCCCGAAGTGGAGAGCTACATGCCCACCGACAACGGCGAAAGCCCGCTGGCGGCGATGACCGACTGGGTGAACACCACCTGCCCCAAGTGCGGCGGCCCCGCCAGGCGCGAGACCGACACCATGCCGCAGTGGGCCGGTTCGAGTTGGTATTTCCTGCGCTACATCGACCCCCACAACGATGATGAACTGGCCTCCATGGAGGAAATGAAGTACTGGCTGCCGGTGGACTGGTACAACGGCGGCATGGAGCACACCACGTTGCACCTGCTCTATTCCCGCTTCTGGCACCGCTTCCTCTACGACATCGGCGTGGTGCCCACGCCCGAACCGTATCAGAAGCGCACCAGCCACGGCATGATCCTCGGTGCGGACGGCGAGAAGATGTCCAAGTCCCGCGGCAATGTGGTCAACCCGGACCAGATCGTCGATGAACTGGGCGCGGACGCCTTCCGCATGTACGAGATGTTCATGGGCGCGTTCGATCAGGCTATCCCCTGGTCCACGGAGGGCGCGCGCGGCTGCCGCCGCTTCCTCGACCGCGTCTGGCGGCTGATGGAGATGCTGACAGACTCCGACAAAGTCTCCTCGGACATGGCCTACGATGTCAACTTCACCATCAAGAAGGTCTCCGAGGACTACGAGCGCATGAAGTACAACACGGCCATCGCCCAGATGATGAGCCTGGTCAACGCCTTCTACGCTAAGGGCCAGGTGACGCGCGGCGAACTGCGCATCCTCTGCCTGCTTCTGAACCCCGTCTCCCCGCACATCACCGAGGAGATCAACGAACTGTGCGGCCTCGGGCCGGAACTGTTCCACTCGCCGTGGCCCAAGTACGACGAAAAGGCGCTCGTCAAGGAGACGGTGGAGATCGCCGTGCAGATCAACGGCAAGGTGCGCGGCCGGCTGGAGATCCCCGCCGACCTCACCCGCGAGGGCGCGGAGGCCTACTTCGCCGCAAATGAGGACGTGCAGAAACTGCTGGGCGGCAAGGCCGTGCGCAAACTCATCTTCGTGCCGGGGCGGCTGGTAAACATCGTCTGCTGACGGCGAAAGGAACATAGTCTTAGCGGGGCGGCGCGCGATGGGGCTTCCCCACCGCGCCGCCCATCCCCGAGAGGAGGAATAGCTTGAACGCCATACAGGGCCTGATTCTCGGCATCGTACAGGGCTTGACGGAGTTTCTGCCCATCAGTTCGTCGGGACATCTGCTGGTTTTGCAAAAGATCTTCGGCATCGACACCGACGGGCAACTCTTGCTCAACATACTGCTGCACCTGGGCACGCTGGTAGCGGTGTTCGCCGTTTACTGGCGGCGCATCTGGAATATGCTCTGCCACCCCATCCAGTCGGAACTCAAGTGGCTGGTGGTGGCGACCATCCCCGCGGTGATCGCCGCGCTGGTGGTGGACTTTGACGCCGCCTTCGAGGGGCAGTTCATCATCTGGTCGTTCTACCTGACCAGTGTCGTGCTCGTTGCCGGCGATGTGATCGGCAAGTGGCGGCGGCGCAACCGGCGCGTACACAAGCGCGTGGGCGTCAAGGACGCGCTGACCATGGGCGTCATGCAGGCGGTGGCCATTCTGCCGGGCCTTTCCCGCTCCGGCTCGACCATCTCCGCGGGCGTGGCCAGCGGCCTTACGCGCAAGCGGGCGGCGGACTTTTCCTTCCTCATGTCCATTCCCGCCATCCTTGGCTCTCTGGTGCTGGAACTCAAGGGCGTGGTGCTCGACGGCGAACCCATTGGCGACATCACGCTGGTGCCCACGCTGCTGGGCGTGCTGGCGGCGGCGGTGTTCGGCTTCATCGCCATCAAGGGCATGCTCAAGCTCATCCGCCGCGTGAGCATGAAGTGGTTCGCGCTCTACACCTTCCTGCTGGGCACGTTCCTGCTGCTCGACAAATTCGTATTCAAGATCTGGATGATCTGAGCGCATACAGCGCCCGCAGAAGGCAGGCGCTGTTTCTCTACAATGCAACGACAAAGGAGGTCTTGATATGGCGATCATTACCATCGTCGGTTCTGGCATGATGGGTTCGGCCATCGGCATCCCCGCCAGCGAAAACGGCCACGAGGTGCGGCTGGTCGGCACGCCGCTCGACCGCGAGATCATCGAGCACGCCCGCGAGACGGGCTGGCACATGAACATGCGCCGCAAGCTGCCGGAAAGCTACAAGTATTACCAGTTTGAGGAACTTTCCAAGGCATTGGAGGGCGCGGACGCCGTGGTCAGCGGCGTTTCCAGCTTTGGCGTGGACTGGTTTTTGCAGTCCGTGCTGCCCATACTGCCCGAAGACCTACCCGTGCTGGCCGTGACCAAGGGCATGATCGAGGAAAACGGGCGGCTCATCCCCTACCCGCTCTACTACAAGCGCCAACTGGGCAGCCTGCGCCGCAACCTCAACGCCGTGGGCGGGCCCTGCACCAGCTATGAACTGGCCGACCGCGATCAGACCTACGTGGCCTTCTGCGGCGAGGACGCAGGAACGCTCAAATTCCTCAAATCCCTGTTTGAGACGGACTACTACCACATCAGCCTTTCCACGGACATCATCGGCGTGGAGTGCGCCGTGGCGATGAAGAACGCCTACGCGCTGGCCGTGACCCTGGCGGTGGGCATGGCGGAAAAGCGCGATGGCAAGTTGCACTACAATTCGCAGGCGGCGTTGTTTGCCCAGAGCGTGCGCGAGATGCGCAGGCTTTTGAAGCTGGTTGGCGGCGGGGACGACAACATCGTCTTTGGCGCGGGCGACCTCTACGTGACCGTATTCGGCGGGCGCACGCGGCTGATCGGCACGCTGCTGGGCAGGGGCATGTCCTTTGACGAGGCCATGCGCGAGTTGGAGGGCGTGACGCTGGAATCCATCGTCATCGCCACGCGCACGGCCAAGGCGGTGCGCGCGCTCATCGCCCGCGGCGAAGCCAGCGCAGACGACTATCCCCTGCTTTTGCACGTGGACGACATCATCGAAAAGGGCAAGAGCGTCAACATCCCCTGGAACAAATTCGAACTGGAAGCGCTGTAAGGGCGTTTTCGCCGTCCCGCGCCTTCTGCGGCGCGGGATATTTTCGTTTTGGGGGTGGAAAAAAGCGGGAGGATATGCTATCATCATTTATGAATACATAAGGGAGGATACGAACGATGCCCAAGAAACACCGGGGATTGCGACAGCTCTATGGCGAACTGATCGCGGAGATCCGCGCGCGCAAGGGCGTTTCCATCGTCTTTTTCACACTGCGCACCATCGTGCTGGTGACGCTGGTGCTCCAATTTTTGCGCGGGAACTATGAAAACGTCTTTTTGTGCCTGCTGACGCTGCTTTTGTTCCTGATTCCGGCGTTTATCAACCGCCGCCTCAACATACAGCTGCCTGACACGCTGGAAATCATCATACTCTGCTTCATTTTCGCGGCGGAGATATTGGGCGAGATCAACGCCTATTATGTGAAATACGAGTTCTGGGACACGATGCTGCACACCATGAACGGCTTTCTGGCCGCGGCCATCGGCTTTTCGCTGGTGGACGTGCTCAACCGCTCGGAAAAGACGATGTTCAACCTCTCGCCGCTGTTTGTGGCCATGGTGGCATTCTGCTTTTCCATGACCATTGGCGTTCTATGGGAGTTTTTTGAGTATTTTGCCGACAACGTGCTCTTGCTGGACATGCAGAAGGACACCATCGTCCACACCATCCGTTCCGTGGCCCTCGACCCCACCGCCACCAACACGGTGGTGACCATTGAGGGGATCACCGACGTGGTGGTCAACGGCCAATCCCTGGGGCTGGGCGGCTATCTGGACATCGGCCTGCACGACACGATGGAAGATCTGCTGGTCAACTTCATCGGCGCGGTGGTGTTCTGCACGTTCGGCTTCTTCTACCTCAAGGGACGCGGCAAGGGCAAGTTCGTGCGCCGCTTCGTGCCCACCATGCGCGGCGCATCCGAAGAAGAAGTCAAGGGCGGCTGAGCGCGGGCGGCGAAGTTCTCTCCTATGGGCGGATGTCCTCCATTTGGATGGGATCCTCCCCCTGCCATGCTTCAAAGATGGCGCTCTCGCCGCGCGCGAGGGCGCTTTTGAGTTCCGCGCGGCTGCGCACCGTCCACATGGCGATGCGGGCGCGATACAGACCGCGCTGGACGCGCAGCGTAAAGCCGTTCTCCATGCGGCGGTCGCAGGCGATGAAGTCCGGGCGGGAGAGGAAGTTTGCAAGCAGATGCGAAAGCGCCTGCGCGCCCGCACGCAGCACCG
>CAMMGP010000048.1 GCA_946496415.1 uncultured Clostridia bacterium
AGGTAGTTCTGCGAGCGGTAGAGCAGTTCCATGTCGTAATCCGGCACGTAGGAACCGAGGATCTCCGCGCACTCGTCGGGGTTCTCGATGGCGTAGACATAGCCGCGCGAGGTGGCGGCGAGGAACTTGCGCACCATCTCCGGACGGTTCTCGATCACGTCCGTGCTGGTGATGAGCAGGGGGGTGTAGTAGTCGAGGCGCTCGTCAAGGTCGCGCACGGGCATGTAGTTGATCTCAAAGCCCGCCAGTTCGCACTTGATGTTGTCCCACGCCTCGTAGAACCACATGATGTCCACGTCGCCTTCCAGCGCCGCGAAGCCGCTGCCATCGGAGATGACGATATTGAGCGTGTCAAAATCCGCGCCGGCCTCGGTCATCACGGCGTTGATGACCGCCGCCTCGCCCGGGCCGCCCCAGCAGGAGTAGGTCTTGCCGCCAAAGTCCGCGGGGGAGGTGATGTCCTTGCCCGCCCAGGTGGCGAAGCCGGAGGTGTTGTGCTGGATGATGGCAGCCACGGCGCGGATGGGCAGC
Organism: uncultured Clostridia bacterium; assembly: GCA_946496415.1. Lineage (GTDB taxonomy): Bacteria > Bacillota > Clostridia > Christensenellales > Aristaeellaceae > Pullichristensenella. The sequence goes on from CAMMGP010000048.1 coordinate 532, forward strand.
GGGTCCTCGCTGGTGAGCGCCATGGTCACTTCTTCCTGATAGCTGATGCCGAAATCGCCCTTGCCGACGGCAATGAGCGTGGCGGTAGCGCCCTCGGTGGGCTCGATGATCTCCACGTTCAGGCCCTCTTCCTCGTACCAGCCCTTGGAAAGAGCCACGTACATGCCGGTGTGGTTGGTGTTGGGCACATAGTCGAGGATGACGGTCACGTCCTCAAGTTCTTCCTCCGCCAAAGCCGCGGCGGAGAAGGCGAGCAGGAGCGCGAGCAGGCAGACAAGCAGTTTCTTCATACGTTTTCATCCTTTCGCCCTGCGCAAAAACGGCAGGAAGATATACTGACACAAACGGACGATGCCGTTCATGAGCAGACTCAATACGATGATGACCACCACGCAGGCAAACACCTTGTCGAGCATATAACTCTCCTTGACGCGCAGGAGGTAGTAGCCCAGCCCGCTCTGCGAGCCGATCCACTCCCCCACCACCGCGCCGCTGATGGAATAGGTGGCGGCAACGCGCAGGCCGGAAAACAGCGGCGGCAGCGCCGCGGGCAATTTCACCAGCGCGTAGACCTGGACGCGGGAAGCGCCGTAGGAGCGCACCAGATCGACGTAACCCCTGCCCACCTGCGACATGCCGTCGGTGAAGTTGACGGCCACGGGGAAAAAGCACATCAGAACGACGGTGAGTATCTTCGGGGCCATGCCAAAGCCCAGATAGATGATGAGTATGGGCGCGAGGACGATCATCGGCACCGTCTGCGTGACGACGAGGATGGGGTACACGCACCTGCGCACCACGGGGAAGGCGTCCATCACCACGCCCAGCAGCAGGCCGAAAGCGAGGGCGATGACCATGCCCAGCGCCGCCTCGGAGAGCGTGACCAGCGCATGGGGGAAGAGCGTGCCAACGTCCGCAAACAGCGCCTCGATGACGTCGATGGGGCCGGGCAGCACGTAGAGGGGCACGTCGAAGGCCCGCACGCAGACCTCCCACAACACCAGCAGCGCCGCCACCACCAGCCACGGCAGGGGCTTTTGCCAGTTTTTCGCCCGCATATGTTCTTCCTCCCTTTTTCGACGATGGAACGCAAAACGCGCGCCCGTGGAAATGCCACAGGCGCGCGCAAAAAACGCTTCGAAAGCTATTTTCCCTGCGTTGGCATTATCCAAATCAGGTATTGCGGGTCGAAGCTGACGAGCTTCCTCTCAGCCTGCTCCAAAGCAAGCTCCCCGAATATCGAATGTATGATAGCACGAAAACCCGGCGCTGTCAAGTAAAAACTAGTCCGGGTAGTGCATGCGCGTTTCGTCGATCTGGCCGAACACTTCGGCGCGGTAGCGGCGGGCGTAGTATTTGGCCATGGGAAGGTTCATGTCCAGATAGTTGCCGCAATCGCGGGCGCTGGCCCCGGGAATCTCGCCCTCGAAGGCGATGATGAAATCGAGCATGCCTCGCACGAGGCCAAACACGTCCAGCGGCGAAAGTTCGCCCGCCATCAGCAGGTAAAATCCCGTGCGGCAGCCCATGGGGCCGAAGTAGAGCACGCGGCCTTTCCATTCCGGCTCGTTGCGCAGATAGGTCGCGCCCAGGTGCTCGATGGCGTGCACCTCCGCCGTGCCCATCACCGGCTCGCGGTTGGGCGCGGTCATGCGCAGATCGAAGGTGGTGACGGCCGCGCCGTCCACGCGATCCACGCGGGAAACGTAGAGACCGGGCAAAAGGCGCAGGTGGTCGATCTGGAAACTGGCGATCTTCTCCATGGAAAAACCTCCCATCAGTCGTCCGTCTCCCGGGGATGGATGCGGCCCTCGGGCGTGCGGAAGGGATCGGCGTTCACGCCCCTGCGGGCGAGGACGAAGCAAAGGACGGCGCCCGCCGCGAACGCGGGCAGGCTCCAGAACTGCGAGGTGGTCAGGCCGAGAATGTGGCCGCGGATCTCGTCGCCGCGGAAAAATTCGAGGATGAAGCGGTAGGTGGCGTAACTCATCAGAAACACGCCCGCCGCGCGCGGCACGGGGCGCTTTTTGCGCAGATAGAGAAGCAGCGCCGCGCAGAGGATGAGGTCGCAGGCGGCTTCGATCAGCTGCACCGGCAAAAGCCGCGCCCCGCCCTCGATCTGGGGCGAGAGGGCAAAGCAGAAGGGCAGATCGCAGGGCATGCCGTAGCAGCAGCCGGCAAAGAGGCAGCCCACGCGCCCGAAGGCGTGGCCAAGCGCCAGGGCCGGGGCGCAGAGGTCGAGCACCGGGAAAACGCGCAGGCCGACGACGCGGCAGCCGAGCCACACGCCCAGTATGCCGCCCAGGAGCCCGCCATAAAAGACGATGCCGCCCTGCGAGAGCGCTTCCAGCAGCCGCCCCTGCCGCGCCGCCTCAAGAATGGCGGGCAGGCCCACGGAAAAGAGCATGTAGAAGATATAGCCGCCCAACAGCGCCAGCCCAAAGGCGCAGCAAACAACCACCAGCGCGCATTCCCAGCAGATCTCACGGCTGCGGAAGAGACGCGCGAAGAGAAAAAAGGCAGCAAAGAGGCCGGCCAGCATCCACAGCCCGTAGGTGCCGACGCGCAGGCCGAAAAGATCAACGTAGGGATACATGCTTCAAACTCAGAGGATGGAGCGCAGCGCCGCCTGCATCTGGCAGATCGCGCAGCCGCTGGCGGCGAAGCAGATGATGGCGATGATCAGGCCGAGCACCGAGCAGGCGATACCGACGAGGGCAAGGCCGCTCCTTTCCGGATCGCGCAGTATGCCCAGCGCGCCGAGCACGAGGCCGCCGAGGGCGAAGATCAATGAGAGGAACACGCCGCCGCCATTGAGGGCGAAAAAGGCGAAGGGGATGGAAAGCGCGCCCACGATGAGGGCAATGACGGACAGGGAAAGCATGGAGAACACGAAAAGCACTTCCTTTTTCTGGTACACACAGTATGATAGGGCGGGCGGGGCGGTTTGTCAAGGCGGGAAGCGTCAAAAAGCGCCGCCTGCCCGGGAAAAGCAGGCGGCGCGAGGCGTTGCGCGCCTTAGAACATGTCGATGCCGCTGAGGATCTGGGCAAGGCCGGGCACGTTCTGGCCGAGGGTGCCGACCAGCCGCATGGCGAGGAGGCTGCCTTCGCTGGCGAGCTGCTCGTAGCCCTTCTCGTCGAGCATGAGCAGATCCACGGTCTCGCCCGTCGGGGCGGGCAGGGAGGCGGGGTCTACCGCGGCGTGGGTCATGCTGACGTCGGCGGTGACGGCGTAGTTCACGGCGCTGCCCTCATAGCCCATGGTCGCGCCGAGTGTGAGCACGCCGGCGTTGTCCTCGCTGCCGAGGGCGTTTTCCGTATAATCGCCCTCATAGGTGAAGTAGAAGCTCTGCGCGCCCGAGTAGGGGTCGGAAGCGGCGATCTGCGCGCCGTAGTACTCGTAGCCGTCGGCGTGCTGCGTCTGCACCGTCACTTCCGCGGTCTGCGTCTGGCCGGCGGCGCTGAACTGCATCAGGCCGTAGAATTCGTCGTAGAGGTAATTCACGCCGTCGGCGGGCGAGTAGTAGCCCTCCGCGCTGAAGGACTCGGCAACGTCCTCCGCGGAAGTCAGCTCCATATTCAGGGCGAACGTGGCGCGGTCGGCGCTCTGAGCGTCGTAGCCCATGGGATGGTAGAAAAGCGTCGTTGCCTGCGTCAATTCCCCGGCGTAGCCGGCGGTCATGTCCATCTCAAGGCCGAGGCCGGAAAGGTCGCCGGACGAGGCGGCGGAGACGAAGTTGATGATCCTGGCGCTGACGTCGACCTTGGCGCTTCCCTCGACACCGTCGGCCGTGCTCTCTCCCCAGCCGGTGTAGACGTAGTCCGCGCCCTCGGCGTAGCCGTCGACCGTTACCTCGCTCGTCAGCGCGGCCGCGCCGTCGGACAGTTCGAGGCGTCCCTCCTCGCGGATGATGGGCATGCCGGCTTCATCCGTGGCCATCCAGATCGTGATGGTGTATTCGCCGTCTATACCATCCAGATCGCCGCCCATCGAAGCCTTTTCATCGTTGTAGGCGTCAGGCGCGGCGCCCGCGCCGATGACCAGCTGGGAAAAGACGGGGATGTCCTTCAGGCCCATTTCAAGGCTTTCCGCGAATTCCCGGAGCATATCCCCGGTGATGGTGTACGTATAGCCCTGCATCTCGACCTGGCCCACCGTGTGGTCGATCGTCTGCACGCCCTCGTCCACCTGCGTGGCCATCGCGTTCTCGGCCAGCGAAACAAAGGGCGCGGCCACCGCGTTGACAAGGCCGATGAGCGTATCCTCGGAAAGCATCTCGGCGAAGAGCTGCAAAGCCGGGGCGATATCGTCGCCCATCATCTTCTCCAGCGGCAGGGCGTAGGCGCTGCTCAGGCCATCGGCCCCAAGCACCAATTCGCGGCCGTCAAAGAGCGCGTAACCCTCGGCGGCGGCATCCTCGCCGCCCAGCAGGCGCAGCACGAATTCCACGGCGTCGCCGGTGTCGGCCGCCGTCATCTCGACGCTCAGCCCCTCCAGATCGAGAAGATCGACGCCGGCGGCGTTGACCGCGATGTTGGAGATGGTCAGCGTATGCGCCGTGGCCGTGTTCTCCTCCGCCATGGCTGCGGGCAGGATGAGCAGCAGCATGGCCAGCGCCATGGCCAGGAGCCTTTTCAAACCGTTCATGAGAATACCCTCTCTTTCTTGCTCCACGCGCGGCGGAGCCGTATGACGTTTAGACGCGGGAAAGCCGGCGAAGGTTCACTGCTTGACGACGCCCTTTTTGAGGATGACGTTGGCGTAGACGGCGGTCTCGCCGGTGGCGATGACGGCGTAGGACTTGTCGGCGCGATCGTAGAAGGCGAAGCGCTCAAGGAAGCCGACCTTCGTACCCGGCTGGTGCTTTTCGACAATGGCCTTGTACTTGTCCCAGATGGACGTGTCGGCGGGATCGCCGGGGGTCTTTTCCATCAGCAGCACCGGCTCGTCCACGAACGTATCCAGCGGGAAGAATGTGAGAATGGCGTCGAGTATCTCGCAAACGCCGTGGCCGTCCAGGCGGATGAGGTTGCGGGCCGTGGAGGCGGCGGGGTAGTTGCCGTCGCCGATGGTGATCTCGTCGCCATGGCCCATCTCCATCAGCACCTTGAGAAGTTCGGGGGACAGGATCGCGGGGATGCCTTTTAACATGGTGGGTTCCTCCTTGTGCGTTTATTTCGCGGGAGCGCTCTCCGCCCCCACGGCCCCGGGCTTGTCCTCCGGGGGCAATTTTTCCACGATGGCCCACTCCACGCGGCGGTCGGAAATCTGCTCCACGGCGATGCGCAGGCCGCGGCAGGTGACCACCGGGCGCTCGCCATCCGAGGGGATTTCGGAAAGCTGGGAAAAGACCAGGCCGCCCAGAGTGTCGCAGTCCTCGTCCTCATCCAACTCCATGCCCAGTTTCTCGCCCAGCGCGTCCAGACGCGCCGAACCGCTGACGCGCAGGCGCGTGTCGCTCAGGGGGATGATGTCCTCGTCCGCCTGCGGGTCAAATTCGTCGTAGATGTTGCCGACGATTTCCTCCAGCAGGTCTTCGAGCGTGACGATGCCGCTGGTGCCGCCGTATTCGTCCACGACGATGGCCATGTGCTGCTTGCGCTTCTGCATCTCGGAAAAGAGCAGGTCAGCGCGCAGGCTCTCGGGCACGAAGTAGGCCGGGCGGATGAGTTCGCGCAGCGTCTTGCCGCGCTTGTAGCAATCGTTGAGCAGATAGTCGCGCGAGGTGAGGATGCCGAGTATGTTGTCCACGTCCTCCTCGTAAACGGGGAAGCGGGAAAGGCCGCTGTCCTGGATGGTCTGCAGGATGGCGGCGGGATCGTCCTCCACGTCGATGGCTGTGACGTCCTTGCGATGCACCATGCATTCTTCGGCGGTCATATTGTTGAACTCGAAGACGTTTTCGATCATCTGCTTCTCATCGGCTTCGATCTCGCCCTTTTCCTCGCCGATATCCACCATCATGCGGATCTCCTGCTTGGTGACGCGCTCGCCCAGCGCGGTGACCGGCACGCCGAAGGGCTTGAGGAGCAGCGCCGCCAACCCCTTGGCAAAAAGCAGGAAGGGCTTGAAAATTGAGAGCAGGAAATTGGCCAGTCCCAGCGTGCGCGCAAGCGTCTTATCCGGGGCGCGGGCGGCCACATAGGTGGGCAAAAGGGCGCAGACGGCGATGTAGAGAGCGCCGGTCACGAGCCACAGGAACACGCCCGAGAACAGCGCGGAGAGGAACGCCGCATGGAGAAGGCCGTCCAGCCAAAGGGCGAGCGGCGCGAAAAAGGCGCTGAAGACGCAGGCGCAGGCGGCCAGCAACAAAAGGCCGAAGGCGGCGCTCGGCGCGCCAAAGCGGTTGTCACAGGCGGAGACGAAGCGGGCGGCGGGGCTGTCCTTGGGAAACGCCGTCTCATCGACGAGGCGCGCCGCCGCTTCCGCCGCGCGCAGATAAGCGCCGGCGAACATGAACAAAACGAGCAGAACGAGCGAACTGAAAGGGTCGGAAGCCAAGCCGTATTCCTCCTTAGAAAGGCCCGACGCGCGGGGACTCCCCCGCCGGGAACGCTGTGTTCCAAGCAATATTATAGCATATTTCCGGCGAAAAGTCTTATCAAATCGTAAAGGTTTTGTGGCGGTGGCAAACTTGTTACGGCCTGTTCACAATTTGTCCAAAAGCGGATGTTAGGATATAACATGGTAGCAAAAGAACATACCGGAGGTGTGTGCGATATGAAAAAGCATCTGGCGGCGCTGTGCGCGCTGTGCCTGCTCCTTTGGGGCGGCGCGGCGCTGGCGGAAACGGAGATCATACTTTCCGACGCGGGCGTTACAGCCGGCGCGGGCGTGGAGATAGACGGCGAGAGGATCGCCATCGTGGAAAGCGGCAGCTATCGCCTCACGGGAACGATGACCGAAGGCAGCCTTTCCGTGGAGGCGGAAGATGTGGAACTGATCTGGGACGGGGCGCAGCTTGCCTGTTCCACGGCCGCGCCGCTGACGGCGCGCGGGGATCTGCGCCTGACGCTGCCCGCGGGCGGCAGCGGCACCGTCAGC
>CAMMGP010000049.1 GCA_946496415.1 uncultured Clostridia bacterium
GCAAAGGCGCGCCCGCAGAGCAATACGGCCCGGTCCGCGCCCACGGCCAGCGCCCGCCGAAGCGTCTCCTGCGCCGAGGGAACGCCCATGCTCAGCGCGGTGATCTCCCCACCCAGCCGCTCTTTCAGGCGCACGGCTTCTTCCAGCGCGTAGGCGTCGAAGGGGTTCAGAATCGAGGCCACGCCCTCGCGGATGACCGTGCCGGTCACGGGGTCGAGCCGCTGCTCGCCCGTGGCGGGCACCTGTTTTACGCACACCACGATCTTCATCGTTCCACCTCCGTGAGCACATTGCCCGGCCCGAGGATGTTCTCCGGGTCGAGTTGCCGCTTCAGCGCCCAGAGTTTGCGCATCTTCTCCTCGCCGTACATGATCAGCGCCAACTTGCGCTTGATCTTGCCCGCGCCGTGTTCGGCGGTGATGGTGCCGCCCATGTCGCTTACGTCCCGCGCCCACTTTTCAAACAGCGCGTGTCCGCGGCGGTACTCGTCCAAATTGCGCGCCAGCACGTTCGGGTGCACGTGGTTTTCGCCGATGTGGCCGAAGATGAGGCAGGGCAGTCCGCTTGCCGCCAGATCGCGCTTGTAGAGGTGGAACAGCGCGTCGAAGTGCGCATCGTCCACGGCCATGTCCGTGGAAAGGATGGTGATCTCCGGCTCGTTTTTCTTGTTCTTTTCTACGTGGATGTCGATCGTCTCCGGCACGGAGTGGCGGAACAAAAGCAGCTTTTCCAGTTCCAGTTCGTCGCGCGCCACCCAGGTGTTGTCCGCGTCGCCGCCGCTGCGCTCGATGACCGGCGCGAGTTTTTCCAGCACTGGGCAGAGGCCGCCTTTGTCGTCCAGATTGAACTCCACATACACCGCGCAGCAGTAGTTCTCCGGCAGCGGCTGCAACTGGCGGAAGGCCGGCGTCTCCGCCTTCTGCGCCTCCACCAGATCCAGCGCTCGCTTGTCGAAAAACTCGATGGAGGCGGGCTTGGGATCGAACTTCTTCATCGCGTACACGTATTGGAGCGCGTTCTCGTCGTCCGGGAAAAAGGCGGTCACGCCGCACAGGAGGGCGGGGGAGGGAAGCAAAATCAGTTCCAACTCGCTGATGACGCCCAGCGTGCCCTGACTGCCCAGAAACAGGTCGATCAGTTCCATGTCCGCGCGCAAAAGGTAGCCCGCGTCCTTGATGTCCGGCGTGTCAAAGTCGGGCAGACGCCCCCTGACCACGCTGCCGTCCGTGCAGGGCAGCTCGAAATCGCGCCCCCGCGCCCGCTCGCGCCCGCGCATAAGTTCTGTCACCCGCCCGTCGGCAAGCACCGCGCGCAGCGCGTTCACATGCTTGCGCGTGCAGCCATAGAGGAACGAGCGCGCCCCGCAGGCGTTGCAGCTTGCCATGCCGCCGATGCTGGCCGTCGGTTCTGTGGGGTCGGGGGAGAAAAACAGCGCCCCCGCCCGCACGTCCTTCAGCGTCTCGCGGGATTCCTCGTCCCACGCGGACACGTCGAAACTCTTGTTTTTCAGCGCCTTGCGCACCGTGGTCAGCGCCACGCCCGGCTGCACGCGCAGAAGGAAGCGACCCGCCTCGTCGCGGCGGATGCCGAGGATGCGGTTCATGCGCGAAAGGTTGAGGATCATGCCCCCCTGCGGGCTGGCCCCGCCGGCAAGGCCCGTGCGCGCGCCCTGCGCCGTCAGCGGCACATGGTTGTCGTGCGCGAAGCGCACCGCTTCGACAAGTTCCGCCTCATTGCGGGGAAAGGCGATGTAATCCGCGCGCCCCATGGTACGCGATTCATCGAAGAGATAGTTTCTGTACGCCTCCGTATAGGCCTGAACGATTGACATGTGCGCCTCCACATCCTATACTATAATACAGTATCTTACACCTTCCGGGAGGAAAAAACAATGACCGACACCGCGATTTTGCAGGCCCGCTACGATGCCTTCTGCGCCCTTGGCCTGCATCTGGACATGTCGCGCGGCAAGCCGGAGCCGCGCCAGCTTGACCTTTCCCTGCCCATGCTGCGCATGACCGACGCGGGCTTTGCCTGCGAAGACGGCGTGGACGCGCGCAACTACGGCGACCCCACCGGCATCCCCGAGGCCAAGCGCCTCTTTGGCGCGCTGCTGGGCATGCCGCCCGAGCAGGTGATCGTCGGCGGCAATTCCAGCGTCAACCTCATCTACGACGCCCTCGTGCGCGCCATCCTCCACGGCCCGCTCCCGGGCGATACGCCGTGGAAGGACGTGCCGGGCCTCAAGTTCCTCTGCCCCGTGCCGGGCTACGACTGGCACTTCCACATGCTTGCCATGCTCGGTGTCGAGTGCGTCCCCGTGCCGCTTGTGGATGGCAGCCCGGACATGGATATGGTCGAGCGTCTCGCGCGTGATCCCTCTGTGAAGGGCATCATCTGCGTGCCCATGTACGGCAATCCCAGCGGCCTGACCTTTTCCGACGAAGCCGTGCGCCGCCTTGCGCGCATGGAGACCGCCGCGCAGGATTTCCGCATCTTCTGGGACAACGCCTACTGCGTCCACCACCTCTACGCCGGCCGCCGCGACCATTTGCTCAACATCTACGAGGCCTGCCGCGAGGCGGGGACGGAGGACCGGCCGCTGCTGTTCACCTCCACCTCGAAGATCACCTTCGCCGGCGGCGGCGTCAGCGCCATGGCCGCCAGCCCGCGCAACATCGAGCGGCAGGCGGGACTGCTGCTCTACCAGATGGTCTGCTTTGACAAGGTAAACCAGCTCCGCCACGCCCGCTTTTTGCCGGACATGGCGGCGGTGGAGCGCCACATGGCCCGCCACGCGGAGATATTGCGCCCCAAGTTTGAACTGGTGCTGGACGCATTGGAGAAGGAACTCACCGGCTGCGGAAGCTGGTCGAAGCCGCTGGGCGGCTACTTCATCTGCTACCGCGCCCCCAGGGGTTGCGCAAAGCGCATCGTTAAGCTGTGCGCCAACGCCGGCGTCACCCTCACCCCCGCCGGCGCGCCCTTCCCCGGCGGCAACGACCCGGAGGACAGCGTCATCCGCATCGCGCCGACCTATCCGCCTCTGGAAGAACTTGCCAAAGTCATGGAGTTGTTCCCCGTGGCGGTCAAACTGGCCATGGCGGGGAAGTAAGCTGCGAAAGAGCGGCGGAAGGTACGAACGCCTTCCGCCGCCTGTTATTTTGCCCTTTAACCGTTGGAGGAATAGCGCTCGTTGGAGTATCGCTCCAAAAACCTGCGCGTGCGCTCCTCGCGCGGGTTGCCGATGACGTCTTCCGCCTTGCCGTATTCGACGATCACGCCGCCGTCCATGAACAATACGTTGTCGGCCACCTGCCGGGCAAACTGCATCTCGTGGGTGACGATGAGCATGGTCGTATCGCGGTCGGCCAGCGAGCGGATGACGTTCAAAACCTCGCCCGTCAACTCCGGATCGAGCGCCGAAGTCGGCTCGTCAAAGCAGAGGATGTCCGGCTCCAGCATCAGCGCCCGGGCGATGGCCACGCGCTGCTGCTGCCCGCCGGAGAGTTGGTGCGGGTAGTTGTCCGCCTTGGCAGAAAGCCCCACGCTCTCCAGCGCCGCGCGCCCCTTTTCCGCGATCTCGGAAAGGATGCGCTTTTTGTTGGCCTTGTAGTCCGCGCGTTCCTTGGCCAGCAGTTCCGCCGCCAGGGTCACGTTCTTCAGCGCCGTGTACTGGGGAAAGAGGTTGAACGACTGAAACACCAGCCCGAAGCGCAGCTGATTGGCCCGCGCCTGCGCGCCCTTGGGCCGCGGCTGGGCGGCGTCGAACACCGTGTCGCCCGATACGCGGATCACGCCCGTGTCCGGCGTTTCCAGCGCCGTCAGACAGCGCAACAGCGTGGTCTTGCCGCTGCCGGAGGAGCCGATGATGGCCAGCGATTCGCCCTTTTCCAGCGAAAAGCTGATGTCGCGGATGACCTCCAATTCGCCAAAGTGCTTGGAAAGTCCGGTCACTTCAAGGATCGCCATCGTTCACCCTCCTATGCGCGGAAGTAGTCCATTTTGCGCTCGATGCGCCCCAGCGCCAGCGTCACCAGCCCGTTAAAGACAAGGAAGAACACGGCGGTGGTAAACAGCGGCCACAAAAGGCCCTGACGGGTGTAGTTGTCGGCCACGAACAGTATCTCGGTCACGCTGATGATGCGCGAAAGGGACGTGTCCTTGACCAGCGTGATGATCTCGTTGCCCACCGAGGGCGTCACGCGTTTGACCACCTGTAACAGCACCACTTTGAAAAACACCTGCCGCTTGGTCATGCCCAATACCTGCCCGGCCTCGTACTGGCCCTGCGGGATGGAGTCGATGCCGCCGCGGAAGATCTCGGAGAAGTAGGCCGCATAGTTGATGACGAACGTCACCAGCGTGGCCGTGACGCGGGACTTGATGGGCGGCAGCCCCATCAGCCCCGGGCCGTAGAACACGAAGATGAGCTGCAACATCAGCGGCGTTCCGCGAATGACCCACACGAAGCCGCGCGTCAGCAGCCGGATGGGGCGGAACTTGCGCCCGAACACGCGAAGGCCCAGCCGCGAGCGGGAGCCGAACATGATGATGAGGCCCAGCGGCAGCGAACCGATCAGCGTGATGACGAAGATCTGCAAATTCAGCACAAAGCCGTCCAGCAGCTTGCCGAGCACGACCGCGCCTTCGGGGGTGAACATATGCTTCTCTCTCCTTTATCCGGGGAATGGGCCGCCGGCGCTACCGGCGGCCCACATGCTTTCGTCGGTGAATCGCTTACTGGATCAGCGCGTCGGTGAGGCCGTACTTCTCGGCCAGTTCGGCAACCGTGCCGTCTTCCTTCAGCTTGGCGATGGACTCGTTGACCATGGCGGTGAAGTCGCTGCCCTTGCGGAAGGCGATACCGTAGAACTGATCGCCGAAGTTGTTGTCCATGTTGACCACCAGGTCGGCATAGTCGCTGTCCGGGCGCACCATGCCCAGGGCGCAGACGCTGTCTACCAGGGCGATGTCCGCCGTGCCGGACTTGACTTCCAGAAGCGCGTTGGCCATGGAGCCGACGGGGATGTAGGTGCAGCCGGAGAAGTATTCCTGCGCGGAGACTTCCACGGTGTCGTCATCCTCGATGGTGCCCTGCAACTTGCCCTCGCCGGTGGAGCCCTGCTCGGCCACGACCGTGTAGCCGTTCACGTCCGCCATGATCTCCTCCTCGCGCTCGGCCTTCATGACCATCGCCTGCGTGTTGAGCAGGTAAGGCTCGCTGATGGACATGTTCTCCTCGCGCTCGGGGGTGATGCACATGCCGTTCCAGATGCAGTCGATGTTCTTGGAGTTCAGCTCGATCTCCTTGGCGTCCCAGCTGATGACGATGAAGTTGGCCTCGATGCCGAGATCCGCGCACACCGCCTTGGCAAGTTCGGTGTCAAAGCCGATCAGGTCGCCCGTCTCGGGGTCTTCGTAGTTGATGGGGGCGAAGAGGGTGATGCCGATATTGAGAACGCCGTTGCCGAGGATGTAGTCGGCGTCGCTCTCCTCTTCCGCAAAGGCGAAGGTCGCCGTCGAAAGGGCAAGGATCAAAACCAGCAGCATGCTCAGGATCTTCTTCATGGTCAAAACGCTCCTTTATTGAAATTGGGTTTGTTTCCCTTGTTTGCGTCAGCGCTTTACTGTGCTAACGTGGTATGGTGGTATCTTAGCACAACAAGACCGAAAATGCAATAGTTTGAAAGTAATGTTCCTGTTAAATCGCAAACGGCGCAAAAAAACGCCGACGCTTGGCCGGCGGAAGTCCCCTTCATTTGCGGCGCGCATCAGCGGTTGCCAAAGGCGATGTCGTTACGCGCGTCGAACAGTTTGTCGATGAACAGGCGGTCGTACTCCGTGAGCGTGTAGCGCCGGGGATAGATGAGCACGTCGCGGTAGCGGCGGTTGGAGGCGCACTTTTTCTGCACCAGCCCCCATTGCTCGAGGATGGCGCGCGGCTCGGGCGAGGTCCACATGTAGGTGGTGGGGATGCGGCTGAGAATTTCAAACTGGTCGGCGCGCTCGTAGATGAGTATGCGTCGGTTTTCGCAGTCTCCAGGGCGGTGCGCCGTCTTGGGAAGAGAGGCAAGGTGCGGCACGGTCTTGTCGCCGTGGGTGAGTTCGATATAGTCCTCCAGTCGCGCAGGGTCCAGCGGTTGCTCGCCCGCCAAAGGATGCGCCTTGGAGAGCAGCACCTCGTAATCGTATTCCCACACCTGCTCAAACGTCAGTTCCTTTTCATCCAGAAAGTCGAGGAAGTGCGCCTCGTGCTGCACGCGGTAGCGGATGATGCCCAGCCGGAAGCGGCCGGAGAGCACGTTGTTGACCGTCTGCACGGAATTTGTCTCCTTGATGCTCAGGCGCATGTCCGTCTGCGCATCCAGCGCCTCGATAAAGCGCGCCACGCCGTCGGCGATGTAGCTGCCGCGCGGCATGGAAAGGCTCAGCCTTTGTACGTTGCCGGGCTCATCGTCGCGGAGGGCCTCCATCTGCTCCACCTGCAAAAGCACGCCGCGCGCCAGTTTGAGGAATTCCTCGCCCCGCCGCGTTGGCACCACGCCGCGCGATGTGCGCTCGAACACGGCAAAGCCGAGCGTCTCCTCCAATTCGCGGATGGCCTTGCTGAGGTTGGGCTGCGCCATATAGAGATTTTCCGCCGCCTGCGAGATTGAGCCCGTGCGCTCTACCTCGATGGCGTACTTAAACTGGATGATGTTCATTTGCGTCCTCCGTTCCCATCTATTATACCGCTTTGGGGCGGGAGGGTCAACAAAAATCGGACGGGGCGGCGAAAGCCGTTCCCGTCCGCACTGTATGTGCCTTTACGCCTGTACCACCACGGTGGTGCCCGCGGGGCAGTTGTCGTAGATCCACTTGGCGTCGCTCACTGTCAGGCGCACGCAGCCGTGCGATTCGGCGCGGCCCAGCGAGCGCGTGGAGCCACCGGAATTCTCATTGGGCCGGCTGTATGTAACCGAGTGGAAGAGTATGCCGCCCTGTATGCGCCAGGCATATTGCGCGTAGCAGTTGAAGTCCTTGAAATAGTACCATCGCCCGCCGGCCTGCCCGGAACCCTGGAAGGTGCCTTGCGGTGTCGGCGTCTTGGGCGCGCCTACGCAACACTTGAAGGTGGCGATGCGTTCTTTGTAACCGTCGCCCGTCCAGCGATAGACGTAGGTGCGGCGGTCGGAGAGATCCACCACCAGCTTGTAGGGGAACACGTACTCCTCGCTCTCGATGGCGTTGGGGCTGAACAAAAGCCTCTGCGTCGTTTCATCGGCCACGCCGGTCTGGTCGAGGTTGTTCTTGCGCTGGAAGTACTTGAGGGCGTTCTCCGTGAGATTGCCAAAGGTGCCGTCGGCGCTGTACAAGTAGTTGAGTTGATGCAGGCGGCGCTGCACGCGCTCCACCTCCGTGCCCTTGTCGCCGTTGCGCACGGTCTGGCGGTAAACGTCGAAGTTGTCGGCCTTGAAGAAGTCCAGCAGGCTGTCTGTGATCTCGCCGTCGGGCGCGTAGGGCGTGGGCGAGGGCGTGGCGGTCGGCTCCGGCGGCA
>CAMMGP010000050.1 GCA_946496415.1 uncultured Clostridia bacterium
CGATGCCGATGACCATGATGGAGGCGATGACGGCGATGTTCTTGCTGGAGAACATGTCCACTTTCTTGTCGATCATGATGGCCATGCCCTGCGCGGCGATGGCGCCGAACAGGTAGATCTCCAGGCCGCCGATGACCGCCAGCGGGATGCCGTAGATCACGCGGATGAGGGGCGTGAACATGGAGATGATCATGGCGAAAATCGCCGCCACCGTCAAAACCGAGGTGGAGAAGATCTTGGTGATGGCCATGGTGCTGATGTTCTCGCCGTAGTTGGTGCCGGCCGGGCCGCCGATGACGCCGGCCACCATGTCGCACAGGCCGTCGCCGACGAGGTTGCGGCCCAGCAGGTCGATCATGTTGCGCTCCTTGCGGCCCTTCTTGCGCGCCAGATCGTTGACATAGATGTCCAGCTGGTACATATGCGCCGTGGACTCGGGGATGGTGGCGATGGCGATGGGCATGATGGCCGCCACCGCCGCCCAGGAAGCCTTGGGGAAGGTGAAGGCCGGCAGGGCGAAGATGGAGCCGTCGCCCAGTTTCCAGCTGGAGGCGGCCAGCGCCTCAGCGGGCATCTCGCGGAAGAGATTGAAGCCGTCGCCGCCGATGAGCACCAGCAGACCCGCCGCCGCGCAGCCCACCGCCGCGCCGAGCAACAGCGGAATCTGGCCGAGGAAGCCCTTCAGGTAGCGGGAGAAGAGTATGGTGGAAATCAGCGTCACCAAAGCGATGACCCACGTCCAGTTGGCGAGCGCGCCGGTCACGCCCGCAGCGGGGGCGGCGTCGGAGAGGGCGTTGCCGGCCAGCGTCAGGCCGATGATCATCGCCACCGGGCCGGTGATGGAGGCAGGCAGTATCTTTTCCACCGCGCGGCGGCCGCAGAAGCGGACGATCAGGCCCGCGGCGATGGACACAAGGCCCGAAAGCACGATGCCGAACTGCGCCTGCGAGATCAGCGCCGCGGGGAGGATGCCCGAGGCCTCAAACTGGGCGATCTGCTCCGCCGTGCCCTCCGCGGCCACCATGCTGGAGATCGCCGTCAGATAGGCGAAGCTGGAGCCGTAATAGAGGGGGATCTTCCTGCCGGTGATGAGGATGAAGAACAGCGTCGCCAGGCCGCTGGCGAAGATGGTGGTGGACACCTGGAAACCGGTGATCAGCGCCACCGTCACCGTCGCCGGGAACATGACGATGACCTGCTGCAGGGCGTAGAGGATCAGTTTGCCGACTGGGGGCCGCTCTTCCGGCAGATAGCCGAGGGTGGCGTCGTGCTTAAGCTCCATCGATGACACGCCTTCTTTCTCAGTATGCGCGCCGCATGGGCGCATAAATGTGCACCGGGGCAGGCTGGCCTTCCCTCGGCGCGTTTTATCTATTAAACCACATCCGTCCCCCGCTTGTCAAATAAAATCCACACTTTCGCCATTATTTTACATCCGCGTCGTATCGCGCGCAAAGCGCCGCCGGTCTGTGGACAGAGCGCGAAAGCGCACCTTCGCGGCGGGAGGCGAACAACCGCGCCGCCTGCGGCAAATTGTCAATATTCTCTCTTGACAACAAATATTTTCTGTTATACAATAAACATGGAATGTGAGAGGGATCACCGTCGCCGCCGTCCAGCGGCAAAACGCCCTTCCTCCAAGGCAGGGGAAGGGCGTCGTTTTCTGTCGGGAAAGAAAAGCCGCCTCCGCGGGAAAAGCGCGGAGGCGGCATGTGCGAGCCGTGGCTGAGGGGGCTTATTCCTCGACGATTTCCGCCACGGGAGCGTTTTCGCGCACGGAAGCGATGCCGTTTTCGCAACTTTCCTTGGCCTTGTAGCCTTCGCTGGCGGCGATGATCTCGCCGTTGTCGGCCTTGAGGCGGAAGCGGAACTCGCCGGCCCTGTCGACGTACATTTCAAATTTCGGGCACTTTTCGGTGGCGAAGCCTTCGGTGGTCTGGTCTTCCAGCGCGGCGATGGGGGCGTTCCTGCGCACGCTGTCGATGCCGTTCTTGCAGGAAGCGGCGGCGGTGTAGACCTCGGAAGTGGCGATGACCTGACCGTTGTCAGCCTTGAGGTTGAACATGATGCCGGTATTGACCTTCTTGATGACGAATGCGCTCATGGGAAAGACCCCCGTTCGTTTATTCATACTTATTATACTGTAACTTTTGCGTTTCTAAAAGTAAAATGTCCGTTTCGCGGGTCTTTGGGCGGCGATGCGGACATTTTTGTCCTTCGCGGCGGGGCATGTCCACGCGCGGCGCGAATATAATGGGGCATGGGGGTGCGGAGGATGCGCAAGGGCTGGCTTATTTCGCTTTCCATCGTGATCTCGGCGGCGTTGGTGGGCGCGGCGCTGCTTGCGTGCATGCAGCTCTTGCGCGGCCTGCTTTCCTCGGAGGCGCTGCGCTGCGGCGCGGAGACGTTTCGGGCCGGTTCGACGCCGTTGGCGTTGATGAGCGCGATCTTTGTGTAAATTTTTAGATACGTATGCATTTTGTTTGCGCGTAGCTTGCGTGTCTTTACTGTTTGTGCTATACTCTGGATAGTATACTCCGTGGTTTTTCGCCTGCGGGCGGAGGACGACGCGCATGCGAAGGAGGGCGAGGCGACGTGGCGGAGCGCCTGTTCCCCATACTGTATCTGGAGCTGGACGCCGTGGGTCTGGCCATACTGCTGATCGTGCTCTTTGGCCAGCAGCGCACGGGGCGGGGCTCGCCGGATCAGCGCTATTTCAGCGCCCTTGTCCTCAGCGGCATGGCCATGCTGGCGCTGGATGTCTTTATGTGGCTGCTGGACGGGCGCACCTTTCCCCTGGCGCGCGCGCTGCTCAGCGCCGCCACCGCCGCCTATTACCTCGCCACGCCGCTGGTGGCCTATTTCTGGCTGCGCTACTGCGATCACCACATCTATCGCGACGAAAAACGCCTGCGCAGGCGGCGCGCGGCCTATCTGATCCCCTTCCTGCTCAATGCCGCGCTGTGCGTTTCCAGCATCTGGACGGGCGCTGTGTTTTATCTGGACGCGGCCAATGTCTACCATCGCGGCGCGTGGTTCGCCGCACACGGCGTGGTGGCGCTCAGCTATTTGCTCTGCGCCGTGTGGATGATCTGGCAGCGTGCCTCGGCGCGTCGCATCACGCCCGCAGAGCGCGTCTATCTGACGCTGTTCATGGTGCCGCCGGCCATCGGCGTGGCGGTGCAGTGGTCGTTCTATGGAGTGACGATCCTCTGGATCATGGTTGCGGTGAGCATACTGTTCATCTACATCAACGTGCAAAACCAGCAGATCTTTTCCGACCCGCTCACGGGGCTGAACAACCGGCGGCGCTTTTCGCAGTATCTGGACGTGCGCGCGCAGACAGCCCTGCCCGAGGGGCAGCGGCTCTACGCCCTGATGCTCGACCTCGACCGCCTCAAGCACATCAACGATACCTACGGCCACGCCGCCGGCGACCGCGCCCTGATGCGCATGGCCGACGCCCTCAAGCGCGCCTGCGCCGAGCGCAACGATTTTCTCGCCCGCATCGGCGGCGACGAATTCGTGCTGCTCTGCCAGCGCGAGAGCGAGGAGGAGGTGCGCCAGACGGTCGATCGTTTGCGCGGCCATCTCGAGGCGCTCAACGCCCTGAATGACGAGCCCTTCGAGGTCGCTTTCAGCGCCGGCTGGGCCGAGTTCGGCAAGGAGGGCCGCAGGAGCGTCGAGGCGGTGCTCGCCGCCGCCGACCGCCATATGTACGCCATCAAGTCCGTCCATGAGCGCTCGCGCGGCGGGCGCAGATAGGGCGCGAGCTGCGGGACAGGTTTGCTCTCCGGCCGCAGGTGCTCGCGACGCGCCGTTGATTTGTTCCCCATGCCCGGCAGCGGAGCGCAGGCTCCGTTTTTTCCTGCCATCGCGCAATGGCGCCCGCGCGCACGGGGCGCGCGGCAGGGGGAATCTGGCAAAGCGCTTCCGGTGCGGCGAAAAGGGACAGCATGTCGACAAACTGGGGAGACGGGCGGAGCGCTGAAAAAGCCCGCAAGCCGGGAAAGCGGACTTGCGGACAGAGTTAGGCAGAGCCGCCGCCAGAAAGCAGAAATCGCCGCTGACCATTGGCCAGGGCGATTTTTGCGATTGGGGGCTGGCGGTCTGCGGGGCCGGGACGAGGTTCGTCCCGGCCCCGGATGCTTTGCCGCGCTATCCCTGCACTTCGGCAAAGGCGATGGCGTCGAGCGCCCAGGTCATATCGGCCTGCTGCGCGAAGGTGTACTTCTCAAGGCGGTAGTCCGCTTCGCCGTCGAGGCGCACTTCCAGCGTCAACTCCGTGCGGTTCACGCCCTCGGCGTCCTGCACGATGGGGAACAGCTTGGCCAGTTGCGCGTCGTAGGCGGCGCGCTCGTCCTCGGTCAGGGCGGCCACGCGCGCCTCGATGGCGTCGATCAGCGCCAGCGCCTCGGGGCTGAGGGTCAGCTGAAGTTCGGCGATGGCGAAGTCCGCTTCGTCCGCGTAGCCCAGCGCGTTAAGCGTCACCAGCATCTGCTCGGCGGCGGGCAGCGCCTTGAGCGCCTCGATCTCCTCGGCGGCGAGCAGTTCGTCGAGGCCTTCCACGGCCAGGTCGAGGGCTTCGCCGTTCTCCGTCTCCAGAGCGTTCGCCACGTTGACGAGGGCCACGGCCATGCGCGGGGCCTCCGCGACGATCGCGCCGTGCAGCGCGTCGACCTCGACGAAGGTGATCGCGGCGGCGGGCTCGGCGGCGGGTTCAGAACTCTCCTTGACAGGCTTCACATAGCCGCAGAGCGCGCACTTGCCATCGCGCAGCGTGTGCGGTTCGTCGTAGGAGACGCCCTCGGTGCGCACTACGTCGGTAAACACCGCGCCGCAGCCGTCGCAGCGCTCCACCAGGTGGGTGTCGCCCTTGACGGTGTGGCCGGAAGCGCCGTTGGAGGTGTAGGCATCGACCACGAACACCTCGCGCACGGTGGAACTTGCGTGCGTGCAGGTATAGTCGCATTCGGCGCAGACGGCCGTGCCGTCCTCGCCCACTTCGTAGGCGTGCGTCTCTTCCTCGGTCTTCTCCGCTTCGGTCTTCTCCACCATGCCGCAGTGCGGGCAGGTCGTGGTGGTGATCTCCACGCCGGTCACGACGTGGGCCTTGTCGGTGGCGGCGGCGGCGTCATAGCCCGTGGCCTCAAAGGTCACTTCCGTGGTCGCGCCGCTGTGTTCGCAGTAGTGGCCGCAATCGGGGCAGCAGAAGTCTTCGTCGTAGGCGTGCGCCTCTTCTTCACTGGCGCTTTCGAGGGCCTCCATCGTCTTGCGGCAATCCGGGCAATTGATCAGGATGCGGGTATCTGTATGCACTTGATGCATGCCATCGTCGATCGACGTGTACCAGACGTCGCCTGGCGTGCGCTCGATGTCGGCGTTTTTATGCGTGCAATCCGTGGTGTAGCCGCAGACGGTACACATGTTCTTGGCGTCGTAGGTGTGCATCTCGTAGATGTCTTCCGACTTGTTGTAATTCGCGTATTCGTTGTAGCGGTCGACGAATTCCTCGCCGCAGTCCGCGCAGCGGATCACCGGATCGTATTCGATGTAGATGTAGTGCAGCACCTCGTCGACGATCTCCACAGAGTCGTAGGTCTGCGACCAGCCGACGACGGTGAAGTTCTCATGGATGCACGCGCCGGTCTTGGCGCCGCAGTCATCGCAGAAGCCGTCGAGGTCGTGATCCTCGTGGGGCGCTTCCCGCATATCGAATTCGTAATCCTCCGAGCGATACGCGCCGCAGTCCGGGCACTCGTACCACACATAGCCGCTGACGAGGGACACGTGCGTGCCGTTTCCGGTGTCGATGGGCGTGCTGATGTTCTCGATCTGCTGCTCGACCCACGTCATGTTCTCGTGCGCGCAGGTGGTCGTGTAGCCGCAGTAGACGCAGACGATCGTGTTTTCCGCGCCTTCCGCGAAGTCATGCGCGGACAGCCAGGTGAAGTCGGGGTCGAAATAGGAATACCAGCCAAGATGCTCCTGGCAGTCCTCGCAGAAGAGATCCACTCCGATCTCCGCGCCGATGCAGAGGTGGCGCTCGGCGTCTCTTTGCTTGCAGTAGGTCCCGATGCCCTCGTAGTTATAGGAATCGGTCGAGATGTTGGTGTGGCGGCAATTCGAGCCCTCGGGGGCGAAGCCGCCGTCCTCATACCAGCCGCAGGCGCAGACGCCGTTTTCATCGTAGGCGTGCGGCACGGTCTCGCTGTGTGTATCTCTCTGCGGCGCGTCACCTATCCACTCCCCGCAAATCGCGCACTCCGGATCGTAGGCGGATTCGGTATAGTGCAGGTGGTTTTCGGCATCCAGATAGATGTCGTATTCCCATTCGTACCAGCTGTCCGGGTCGTCGGGATCGGGCAGCACATGTTCGTGGTAGTCGCAAACTACACAGCGGCCATCCGCGTTCAATTCGTGCGCTTCCGGCTCGCCCGCGACTTCCCCGGTGGTATAATTGATGA
Organism: uncultured Clostridia bacterium; assembly: GCA_946496415.1. GTDB lineage: Bacteria > Bacillota > Clostridia > Christensenellales > Aristaeellaceae > Pullichristensenella. The sequence goes on from CAMMGP010000050.1 coordinate 6,468, forward strand.
CGCCGTTGCAGATGGGGCAGACGTCATAGGTAACCATCAGTTTTACGTGGGTATGCGTATCTTCGTTGAAATCATACCAGTCGTCGATCTCCTCTTCCCGGGGCTCCGCGTCCGTGTGCGGACAGGCGAAGCCGCAGTCCGCGCAGACGTACTTGCCGTTTACGGCCTTGTAGTTGTGCGGCTCGGTCGCGATCTGGCGCGTTTCCTCCGCAGGCTCGCCCATCGCCGCGCCGCACTCGGCGCACTGGGCGGAGACGGAGAGCACTTCCATGACCGCGTGGTTGAGCGCGTCGCCATCCATGGGCGCGCAGACGGATTCCACGACCTCGACGACCGTGCCTTCGCCTTCCACATGGTCTTCCGCGTAGGACTTGCCCTGGCGGGTGAACGCCTCCTCCAGAGGCGCGAAGCACTCGCCGCAGACCACGGTCACTTCTTCGATCTCGGTCGTCATGTGCTGCGCGGCGTCGCCCTCAATGGGCTTGTAGAGGTAGTCTACCACCTTGACGGCCTCTTCGCGCAGTTCTTCGGGATGGGTGCAGTCTTCGTCGCCCACGCCGGGGGAGGGGATCTCGGCTTCGGCCAGCGCGGCGGCGCCGCAGAAACTGACGAGCAGCAGCGCGCTCATCAGCAGGGCCAACAGCCTTTGCTTCAGGCTTGTCTTCATGGTCTCCTTCTCTCCTTCTGCATTTTTCGTTGCGCATATCGTGCGATTTTGTGTCGCACAATTTATTCCTGTGTAAAGCCAGTTTCGTAAATTTGAGTATAACAGTTTAAAAGAGTATTTTCATTAATTAAATGTTAAATTTTGTATTTTCTGGCGGAAAAAGGCCGTTTTTCCAGAATTTTTGTGTCGGAGGCAGCGCATATGGACAGAATACATTGTAACCTTTGGGACAAAAAAGGAGCGTCTCCCTCTTGGGTAGACGCTCCCGGTCGCCGGTCGTCCTCACGCCGGGCCCGCGCCGCGCGCGTGCGGCGGCTCGCCCTGCTCCACGCCCAGCGAGACGCGCA
>CAMMGP010000051.1 GCA_946496415.1 uncultured Clostridia bacterium
CATCTCCGGGGAAAAGCGCGCCTACCAACCCTCGAACAGAGCGATGTCGGAATGCCCCGGCGTCCTGTCCGAACCGGCCAGGCGCAATAGAACGATCATCTCCGCCTGCAGGGCGCGCTGCCTTTGCAGGTAGGCCTCGGCGGCGTCGACGCGGAAAAGCCCCTTCTCCGCCCACTGCGCAAGCAGACGCTCGAGATCCTCAAAGCGATGGCGGTTCTGAGCGTTGAGGGCGACGGCCGCCGCCGTCACCGTGCCCGCCTCAAAGCCGGCCTCGAGGAAAGCCGCGTAGCGCCTGAGCGTCTCCGGCGTGGGCTGGGCGGACGCGCCCAGTTCGCGCAAAACCTCGCGCAGGGCGGCGAAATTGGCGTCCGTTTGCAGATAGCGCCCCTCGAGCACGCGGTCGAGATAGGCGAACGAGGGATTCTGCGCGTTGGTCATGGCCGCGCAACCCTCGAGAATGGCCTCCGTCTCAAAGCCCCAGCCGCGCCACTTGCGCGCCAGCGCCAGTTCGTCCTCCGTGGGCCGCCGGCGCAGGCCAAAGCGCTTGAGAACCGCCTCGGCCGCGGCCAGATCGCCGCTCTTTTCGGCGATCAGGCGCTCCACATCCGCAAGCGTGCGCGCGCCGCGCTCGCTCCATTCGCGGGCGGTGTTGTCCAGTTTGCGCAGCGTCGCGCGCGGCGTCTTGCGCGAATAGCGCAGTCCGGTGAGGCCGTACTCGACGATCTTCAGCGCCGCCTCCGGCGTATAGCCGAACACCGTCACCCACTCCTGCGGAATGGAGACCTCGCCGTGGAGGATGACGTCGCCAAAGAGGCGCTGCAAAGAGGCGTTGAAATCGCGGAACTGATAGTAGTGCTGATCCATCTCCGAGGCAGCGCCCGCGCCGCGCATGGGCAACAGCGCGTAGGTGGGCGGACGATCGCTGAGGCGCCTGACCAGCCCCTCGCGCTCCCAGTAGCGGAAGGCGTCCTCCACGGCCTCGTCCGGAAGGCGCAGGGCGCTGGCGACGTCGGAAACGCTGCCGCCCATCTCCGGATGGCCGCACAAAAGGCGCGCGTACAGATAGACGCGCAGGCAGTCGTCCGGCGCGGTGGGCAGATATTCCAATAAAAACATGTTTTCCACGGGCGTGGCGCCATAGACCACCGCCCCATGGTCGAAGGACAAAAAGGCCATGCACGCTCCCCTTTCGTGGCAAATCCCCAGTAAATCATAGCACAATTTGGCCGGAAAGACAATCGGATTTTTCGCCGCCCTTCGCCACAATGTTGACAGGCATTTGTCAAAAGGGTATAATCGTACTGATTTTTACGAAAAAGGACGTTGAAATATGGATTCCTGCAAGAAAAAATGTCGTTGGAGTGATCTGTCCTTTTGCCTGTTCTGGGTATTTTGTTCCGGCCTGATCGCGCATGGCTTCGCCTATTTCAACGCCGCCTTTTCGCACGATGGCCTGTATCAGCTTTCGGGAACAGACGATCTTTTTCAAGTCTCTCTGGGGCGGTTCCTGCAACCCGTGTGGCGCTTTGTCCGCGGTGACATCAGCGCGCCGTGGCTCACCGGAGCGCTGAGCCTGCTGTTCATCGCCCTCGCGGCGCATCTGGTCATCGGCCTGCTGCGCCTGCGCCGCACCCTGTGGCTGGGGCTTGGCTGCGCGCTGATGACGGTCAATCTGACCGTGACACTGCTCAACGCCACATTATCGCAATGTGTGGACGTTTTCATGCTCTCACTGCTGTTGTCCGTGCTGGCGGTGTGGCTGCTGGAGCGCGGCGGGCTGCCGTCGTTCGCGCTGGGCGCGCTCTCTCTGGCGGCTTCGCTGGCGCTGTATCAAAGCTATGTCTCGGTGGCGCTGGGGCTGATGCTGCTTCTGTTCATCGACCGGGCCCTTCAGGGCCGGGAAGCCTATCCGCCCCGGGCGCTGTTTGCCTGGGCGGGCAAGGCCGCGGCCATGGCGCTGCTGGGCGCGGCGCTGTACTGGGGCGGTATGAAACTATCGCTGCGGCTCGCCGGCACAGCGCTTTCGCAGGGATACAACAGCATCGCCGGCGCGCTGGACTTTTCCCTTTCGCAGCTTCCCCTGCTGGTGGGGCGCACCTACTGGCGCTTCATCCGCCTGCTGGCGATTCCCGACGCCGCCCAGCCCCTGCGCGCGGTGCTGATGAACGGTCTGCTGGCGGCGCTGTGCGCGGGCCTGTTCGTGTATCGCGCGCACCGCGCGCGGCCGGGAAAGCTGAACGCGCTGCTGGCAGCGATCGCCGTGGCGCTGCTGCCCTTCGCGCTGAACATCTCCTTCTTCTTTTCCAAGGGCATGCAGCACCGGCTGATGATCTACGCCCTGGCGCTCGTCTACCTGATGGCCATGCAGTTCGAGGAGCGCGCCGGCAGCGCATCCGGGAAAACGGAGGGGCGCGGCGGCAAGGCCGTGCGCTGCGTAATCGCCGCGGCGCTGAGCGTTCTTCTCTTTTCCAACACGATCTACGCCAACACGGTGTATCTGAAAAAGACGCTGGAGGCGGAGTCCTTCGACATGCTGATGACGCGCGTGCTCGACCGCGTAGAGCAGGTGGAGGGCTATGTGCCGGGCGAGACGCCGGTGGCGTTCCTGGGAAAGTTCTACGAATCGCCGCTGCTGGGCGAGGACATCTTCGCCGCCTACTGCCAGACGGGGCTGGAAATGCGCACGTCCGTCACCTACGGCGCTGTGGCCGCCTCCTATCTCCACGATAGACTCGGCTACAACATACGCCTCGCCACCGACGAGGAGATCGGCGCGCACGCTTCCGACCCGGAAGTGCAGTCCCTGGGCGTCTTTCCGGCGGCGGACAGCGTGAAAATGGTGGACGGCTGCGTCTACGTGCGCGTTTCCGCGCAGGACGATTGACAGGGGAACGCGCGTCTGCTATAATAGTACGCACATGGCGATGATGGGAACAAGACGACCGTCCGCGCGCGCAGAGAGCCGGGGCAGCTGAAAACCGGCGGCGGGGCGTTCGTGCATAGCTCGCCCCGGAGCCTTTCAGGCGAAGAGTCTGAGACGGCCGCCCCCGTTATCGGGCGCTGAGATCGCCGCCGCGCGCGGTGAAATTGGGTGGTACCGCGAAGTATGCCTTCGCCCCAACAGGGGCGGAGGCTTTTTTGACGAACAAAGAGGGAGACGCAGCCATGAAAAAATACGTGCCCTGCCCGCCGATGACGTTGCCGGACCGCCAGTGGCCCTCCCGGCGGCTGGAAAAGGCCCCCATCTGGTGCTCGGTGGATCTGCGCGACGGCAACCAGGCGCTGGTGGAGCCGATGAACGTCGAGGAAAAGCTGGAAATGTTCAAAATGCTCGTGCGCATGGGCTTCAAGGAGATCGAGGTGGGCTTCCCCTCGGCCTCGCAGACGGAGTTCGACTGCGTGCGCACGCTCATTGAGCAGAACCTCATCCCCGACGACGTGACCATTCAGGTGCTCACCCAGGCGCGCGAACACCTCATCCGCAGGACGTTCGAGGCTGTGGAAGGCGCCAAACACGTCATCATGCACCTGTATACCAACATTTCCCCGATGTTCCAGAAATGCGTGTACAAGACCACGCGCAAGGGCATCGTCGATATCGCCGTGCGCGAAATCGAGCTTCTGCGCATGCTGGCGGAAATGCGCGAGGACGGCGGCGAGGGCATCACCTTTGAATACTCGCCGGAGTGCTTTTCCGAGGCCGAGCCGCGATTGGCGATGGTGGTGCTCACCTCCGTGATCGAACACTTCGGGGCCACGCCGGAGAAAAAACTCATCCTCAACCTGCCCTCCACGGTGGAAAAGACCACGCCCAACGAGTTCGCCGACCGCATCGAATACGTGGATCGCTTTCTGCCTGGGCGCGAAAGCGTCATCCTCTCCGTCCACCCACACAACGACCGCGGCACAGGCATCGCCGCGGCGGAAATGGCGCTGCTGGCCGGAGCCGAGCGCGTGGAGGGAACGCTCTTTGGCAACGGCGAGCGCACCGGCAACGTCGACCTTGTCACGCTGGGGCTGAACATGGCGGCGCTGGGCGTGCAGCCGGGGCTGGATTTCAAGCACCTGATGCGCATCCGGCAGGTGTACGAGCGCTGCACGCGCATGCACGTGCCGGAGCGCTCGCCCTACGCGGGCGATCTGGTGTTCACGGCCTTTTCCGGCTCCCATCAGGACGCCATCCGCAAGGGCTTCGCCTATCGCGCCGAGCACCCGCGCCAGCCGTGGCAGGTGCCATACCTGCTCATCGACCCCAAGGACATCGGCCGCAGCTACGAGCCGATCATCCGCATCAATTCCCAGAGCGGCAAGGGCGGCGCGGCCTATGTGCTGCAAACGCGCTTTGGCTACAACCTGCCCAAGGCCATGCATCCGGAACTGGGCGCGCTGGTGAAAAAGGAGGCCGTGGCCTACGGCGCGGAGTTGCCGCCGGAGCGGCTGTTGCACCTGTTCCTGCGCGAGTTCGTCTCGGTGAGCAAGCCCTACTCGCTTCTGCGCCACACCATCACCGAGACCGGCGGCGAGGGCCATTCGCAGGTCAAGTTCACCGGCACCATCCGCTATCACGACGAGGAACACGAACTGTGCGGCGAGGGCAACGGCCCCATCGACGCCTTCTTCTCCGCCATGCGCGCGGCGCACATCGAGGGCTTCCGCTTCGTCAGCTACCATGAACACGCCATCTCCTCCGGCTCGGACGCCAAGGCCTGCGCCTACATCGAACTGGAATACAGGGGACACGACGTGTTCGGCGTGGGCATCCACTCCAACGTGTCCATCGCCTCCATCCGCGGCGTGCTGGCCGCCATCAACCGCGCCCTGACGCTCTACGGGGAGGAATAACCATGCAAAACGCTTTCAACGCCGTGGGCTGCATACTTTTGATCGCCCTGGCGGGCGCGGGCGTGTACCTGCTCGGCTGGGTGCGCGACGAGCACCTGCCGCTGCTCTCGGATCTGGTGATCAAGGTGGCCCTTCCCTGCATGATCGTAAACAACGTGCTGGGCCAGTACACGCCCGAATCGCTGGCGAAAAACCTGCCGGCGCTGGCGGCGGCGCTGCTGAGCGTGCTTTTGACGCTTTTGCTGGCGCTGCCCATCGGCAAGGCGCTGAAACTGCCGGGGGCGCGGCTGGGCGTGTTCGTGGTGATGTTCGCCTTTTCCAACAGCGTGTTCATCGGCGTGCCGGTATCGCGGGCGCTGTTTGGCGAGGCGGTGCTGCCCTACACGCTGCTTTATTACCTTGCCAACACCTCGCTTTTCTGGGGCGTGGGCTTCCCGCTGATGCGCAAGTATGGCGGGGCCGCCGCGGGTCAGCGGCGCAAGCCGCCCGTGCCGCTGGTGGTCATCCTCATTTGCTTTTTGCTGGTGCTTGTGCGCTTTGAGCCGCCGCAGTTCTTCATGGACGCCTGCGGCTATCTGGGCGATCTGGTGACGCCGCTCTCGCTTCTGTTTACCGGCGCGGTGATGGCGCGCATGGTGCGCGCGCGCACGTTCCGCTGGGAAAAGGGCTATCTGGCCGCCACGCTGGGGCGCTTCATCGTCTGCCCGGCGCTGCTGCTTCTCTGCGCGCTCATCTTCCCCATGGGCGATATGAGCCGCGACGTACTGATGGTGCAGGCCGGCATGCCGGTGATGACGCAGACGGCGCTGGTGGCCGCCTCCACCGGCTCGGACGAGGAATACGCCGCCGGCGGCACGGCGCTGACCACGGTGCTGTCGCTTTTGATGATCCCGCTTTATATGCTGCTGATTGAGCGTGTGCTGTAAAAAAGCGCCCCCGTCGGGAACGTTCTCCCGACGGGGGCATTGCGTCGCAAAACATATTGTATCTGGTGTCGCGTCATGCTATAATGGGGGTAGGAGGGGCGCTTCGATCCCCAAGGGAAGGAACCATCGCATGCCTGTATTATCGGTGTTCTATGGAATCGTCGTAAGCATGTATTTTGAAAAGGACGGAAAGCATAGCGAGCCACATTTTCATGCCAGATATGGAGAATATAGGGCTGAAGTGGACTTTAATGGTAATCTTCTTGCGGGAAAGTTGCCCGCTCGCCAAGCTGCTTATGTCAAGGCGTGGGCATATATACATCAGGAAGAATTGCGGATAAATTGGGAACTTGCCATGCAAAATGAGCGCCCGTTCCGTATCGACCCTTTGAAATGAGGTGTTTTTCATGGAAGAACTCATTCGCGGCGCGCGGGACATTGCTCCTGACGCGGTGCGCGTGGAAGTTCGGGATGACCATACACTGCGCGTGCGCTTCGCAAACGGGGAATTGCGCGATTTTGACGCCAGGCCACTTCTGGCGCGAAAGTGCTACGACGCTTTGAAAAACGAGGCCCTTTTCGCCACCGCGCGCGTCGAATACGGCGTGGTGACTTGGGCGGACGGCTCCGACCTTGACCCGGAATGGCTCTACGAAGACAGCGTTCCCGTCGCGGAGGAGGGCACCGCCCTCTGACGCATCGCGGCGCGCAAAGCGCCCCCATCGGGAACGTTCTCCCGACGGGGGCGCTTTGCGCGGCGGTCAGCCGCCGATGAGCACGATGCTGACGTCGTTGACGTTGGTGCCGGTGGGGCCGGTGATGAGCAGGCCGTCGCAGGCTTTGAGGCCATTGTAGGCGTCGTTCTCATCGAGTATGGCGGGGATGCGCAGTCCCTGCGCTTCCAGCAGGGCGCGGCTTTTTCCGTCCACCACGCCGCCGGCGGCGTCGGTGGGCCCGTCCGTGCCGTCCGAGCCGAGGGAAAGCACTGCCACGTTGTCCAATCCATGAATTTGCTGGGCGGCGGAGAGCGCCAGTTCCTGATTGCGGCCGCCCTTGCCGCGGCCCCGGAGATACACCACCGTCTCGCCGCCGGCGATGAAGGCGCGCCTGCGGCCTTCCTGCGCGTGGGCAACGGCGATGCAGCCAAGGAAAGTGCCCGCCTCACGGGCTTCGCAACACAGGCAGTCGGTCAATACTTCCGCCGTATATCCCCGGCGTTCGCAGGCGGCGCACGCCGCCTCGCACAACTGCCCCACCCCCCCCCTCACCATCGGGCGCACCGTGTCAAGCGCCGCAACCGGCTCCGCCCGCATGCAGGCAAGCGCCTCGGGGCCCAGGCGCAGGCCGTATTTGGCGACGATCTCCATGGCCTCCTCCGCGCTGCTGCGGTCGGCGCAGGCCGGGCCAGAGGCGATCATGTCCTCGCGATCGCCGACCACGTCCGAAAGGATGATGGAAAACACCCGCGCGGGCGCGCAGGCGCGCGCGAACTTGCCGCCCTTGACGGCGGAAAGGCGCTTGCGGATGGTGTTGATCTCCACAATGTCCGCCCCGCAGGCGAGCAGCTGGGCGTTGATCTCCCGAAGCTCGGCAAGGGGGATCACCCGCCTTTCAATCAGCGCCGAACCGTCCCCGTGGCGCAAGACGAGCACCCTCGTGATTTCCGCCCG
>CAMMGP010000052.1 GCA_946496415.1 uncultured Clostridia bacterium
CGAAGTGGTCAGACTTGAAAAAGTCCAGCAGATTGTCCGTGATCCCGCCGTCGGGCGCGTAGGGCGTGGGCGAGGGCGTGGCGGTCGGCTCCGGCGGCAGCGTGGCGTCGAACACCACCGGCATCTCGCCCGGGGCCACCGTCGGCGTCGGCGAAGGCGTGGGGGTGGGCGTCGGCTCCGGCGAGGGCGTGGGGTTGGCCTCCAGATAGGCGAGCATGTCCTCATACTGATAGGACTTGAATTCCTTCACGGCGTCCTCGGTATCGTCGCCGTAATGGCCGTCCACCGTTCCTTCGAGGAAGCCCCACTCCGCCAGCCGCTGCTGGGCGATCTCTATATCCGTGCCCTTGGCGCCGTGTGCGCGCGGCGAAGGCGTGGGCGTGGGCTTGATCGTCAGGTTCGTGCCACTCTGCAAAAGTTCGCGCGTCTCGGGGTCGGCCACGCCAGTGGCTTCCAGACCATGCACCTGCTGGAACTCCAGGATCGCCGTTTCCGTGGCCGGACCGAGCACGCCGTCAGCCACGCCGGTCAGATAGGCCAGCTCGATGAGTTTGGTCTGCACGCCGAAAATGACGTTGGAGGAAGAAGCGAGCAGCTCGCGCGTCTCAGGGTCGGCCACGCCGGTTGCCTCGAGGCCAAACATCTGCTGGAAAGTGGCAATGGCCTCTTCCGTCGCTTCGCCGAGCACGCCGTCGGCCTCGCCGCTGCTCACGCCCGCGGCGATCAGGCCTTCCTGCACTTCCAATATGCCCTCCTGCGCTGTGGAGAGCGCGGCAAGCGTCGCTTCGTCGGCATAGCCGGTCACGCTCAGGCCGTACATCTGCTGGAAGAGTTTCACGGCTTCCTCGGTGCCGTCGCCAAAGTGGCCGTCGGCAACGCCGGTAAGCAGCCCCAGAGCGATGAGGCGCTCCTGCAATTCCTGCACGGCGGTTTCGCCCGCGCCGTCCACCATGCCGTTGACGAGCGCGCCGGCGGGCGGCTCCTGCGTGGGCGTGGCGGTGGCGCTATCCTCTGCCGCGGCATAGCCGAGAAGCAGGCAGAGCGTCAGTAAGATACAAAGCAATCTGCGAAGCAAAGGTCACACCCCTTCGTGGCAGTCGTATACAACTATATTATAACCAAATATTGTCGCGCTTTTAGGCCGTAGAAGTAAACAAACGATTAAATATGTAGACGGGGGAGGGTCGCTCCCCCGGGATGGTCAGTAGACTTTGACCGTGGTGCCCGCCGGGCAGTTGTTGTAGATCCACTTGGCGTCCTCCACCGACAGGCGCACGCAGCCGTGCGAGGCGCGCCGGCCAAGGTTGTTGACCGAGCTTTGCCGCAGCGTGGCAGTGTCCTTTTCCGAGTAGAGCACGGAGTGGAACAGATACGGCCCGTTGATGCGGTAGGCGTACTGCGCCCAGCAGTCAAACTTCTTGAAGTAGTACCAGCGCCCGCAGGGGCCGCCTGCCGTGAACGTGCCCAACGGCGTGGGGTCGGAGGTGGTGCCGGTGGAGCACTTCATCGTGCGCACCAGCTGCGAGTAGCTGCCGTTGACCCACTTGTAGGCGTACACCCGCTGATCGTCCACGGAGATCTTCAGCATATACATGCACTTGGGTCGGTCGGACTTGACCGCGCTTTCGCTGAAGAGGGCGCGCTGCGTCTCCTCGTCGGCCACCCCCGTCTCCGCCAGCTTGTTGCGCTTCTGGAAGTACTTGAGGGCCGATTCCGTGCCGCCGCCGAAGATGCCGTCGATGCCGCCTTCGAGGTACAGAAGCGAATCCAGGCGCCTTTGCAGACGGTGCACTTCGCCCAGCGCGTTGGTATCGCGCGAGCCGCGCTCCATGTCCACGCGGTAGACCTCGAAGTTGGCAAGCTCCGCCATCAGGCCGTCGGACATCACGCCGTCCGGCGCGTAGGGCGTGGCGGTGGGCTGCGGCGTCTCTGTCGGAACGATCACCTGATCGTCCGCGCCCTGCGAGAGCAATAGCGTCGGAGCGGGTTCCGGCGTGGGGGAAGGGGTAGGCGTCGCCGTCGGCTCGACCGTCGGCTCCGGCGTGGTGTAGTACTCCCGCCCCTCGACCACGTAGAGGTATTGCTGGAACAGCTTCAGCCCCTCGTCGGTCAGCTTGCCGAAATCGCCGTCCGCCGATCCGGTCATAAATCCGTAGGCGCGCAAAGCCTCCTGCACCTCGCGCACGCCGTCGCCCTTGGCGCCCTTGGCCAGCGGCGTTGGCTCCGGCGTGGGCATGGGCACGGCCATGGCGCTGCCCAGCGCCGCCTGCGTCCCCGCGTCGAGCATGCCCGTTTCCGGCAGGCCGTTGAGCGCCTGGAAGGCCTCCAGTGCCGCCTGTGTGTCCTCGCCGAAGATGCCGTCGGCCTCACCGTCCAGGTAGTTCAGCGACTGCAAGCGCTTTTGCAGATCGGAAACGGCGCTTTCGCCCTCCTCGTCGCGGCTGCCGTTTTGCAGCGGTTCGGCGGTGGGGGAGGGGGTCGCCGTCTCCGCGGCGGCGGCGTTCCCGCGCAAAAGCTGCTGCTCGTCTGCGTCCTCGACGACGCTGTACTGGCACCCGGACAAAAGCAGCAGGGCGGCCAGCAGCGCGGCGAGCAGTTTTTTCTTCATAGATACAACACCCCGTTTTCGTCGCTTGCATTCTCAATTTGTGAATGCATATGTTAGACGCGCGTGGGTGGTAGATTGGTTCACGTTTTTTTCGAGATATATCTGGCGGCGCCCTCTTTTTCGCCGGGGGGCTCCCCCCTCCCCCAAAACACCTCGCCGCCGCCCTTCCCCACAATTCCAGAAGCCGCGCCGGCGATACAAGGCGGCCGCTCTTACGGCGTGGGGTCGCGGCGCAGCGTGAAGCCGAACTGCGAGCCCTTGCCCACCTCGCTCTTGACCCAGATGTCCTCGCCCATCCACTTGAGCAATTCCCTGGCGATGGACAGGCCCAATCCGCTGCCCATGCCGCTGTGGGCCTTGTCCACTTTGTAGAAGCGGTCGAACACATAGGGCAGATCTTCTTTGGCGATGCCGATGCCCGTGTCCTTGACGATGAGCGTCACGCGCGCGTCGTCCCAGGTGGCGTCCAAAGAAACCGTGCCGCCGCCGGGCGTGTACTTGATGGCGTTGTCCAGCAATATGACCAGCAGCTGTTCCACGCGGTCCGGGTTGGAAACAACGGCGGGCACCTTGGAAAAGTCCGTTTCCTCGCGGAAGGTGATGTTGTGATCCTCGGCGATGGAGCGGTAGCGCTCGCATACGTCGTCCACCAGTTCCGCCAGCTTCATGCGCTCCGTGCGGATGGCCAGAGAGCCGCTTTGCAGCCGCGAAAGTTCCATCAGGTCGTTGATCAGCCGCGAAAGCCGCATGATTTCCCGCAGGATGATGTCGTAATAGCGCATGCGTGCGTCTTCGGTCGTGACCATGCCCTCCTTGAGCGGCTCGATGAGGGCGCGCATGGCGGTCAACGGCGTGCGCATCTCGTGGGAGACGTTGGCCACGTAGTCGCGCCGCGTGCGCTCCAGCCGCTCCATCTGCGTGATGTCGGAAAACAGGCCCACCGCGCCCGCCGTGGTGCCGATCTCGTCCACCAGCGGCGAAATGACCACGCGCAAAACGCGCTCCGGCATCTCCAGATTGCGGGTCACGGTCTTGCCCTCGCGCACCACGCGGTCAAAGTCCGCCCAGATGTCGCGGTCGGGGATGAGTTTCAGGCGCTCGTCGCGCGGGGGATGTTCCGTCGCCTGCGCGTCGAACATCCTTTCCAGCGCGGGGTTCCTGTGCGTCACCCGGCCCTTGGCGTTCACGGCCACGATGCCCTCGGACAGGCCGTTGAGCATCTGCTTTAGGCGGTTGCGCTCGATGATGAGCAGATACATGTTGCGCGAGAGTTGATAGGACAGGTCGTTGAGCGCCTTGCCTACCTGCCCCAGTTCGCCCGGGGCGCGTTCGTCCGCGCGCGCGTCCAAGTCTCCCTTGCCTACGGCCACGGCCACGTCGCGCAGCGCGCCAATGTGCTCCGCCACGGGGAAGATCAGCGCCCGCAAAAGCGGGTAGAAGGCGATGGCCGCCGCGCCCAGCCCCACCAGCAGCGCCCACACAAAGGGCAGGCCGTCCTGCCCGCGCCCAAAGCCGAGCAGATACACCAGCAAGGCGACGACGACCATCGTCGCTACGATGATCGCCGTGAACAGGATCGCCCGCTTTGTCAGCGAGCCTGTCTTTTTCATGCGTTGACCTCAAAGCGGTAGCCCACGCCGTAGACCGTCTTCAGCGTCCAGGGTACATTTTCCTGCGGCAGCTTCTGGCGGATGCGCTTGATGTGCGCGTCGACGGTGCGGGTGTCGCCAAAGTAGTCGTAGCCCCACACGCGCGAGAGGATCTGTTCGCGCGAGAACACCTGCCCCACGTTGGAGCAGAGCATGTGCAATATCTCCACTTCCTTGGGCGTGCAGGGAATGATCTTGCCCGCGGCCTTCACCTGATAGTTTTCCAGGCTGATCTCCAGCTGCGGCAGGCGGATGATGGAACTGTCTTCATCCTGCGCCTTTTCCGAGAAGCGCCGGAGCACCGCCTTGATGCGGGCCAGCACCTCGCGGGGGCTGAAGGGCTTGACGATGTAGTCATCCGCGCCCAGTTCCAGACCGAGGATGCGGTCGATCTCCTCGCCCTTGGCCGTGAGCATGATGATGGGGATGGAGCTGGTCTGGCGGATGGTGCGGCATACGTCGATGCCCGACATGCGCGGCATCATCAGATCCAGCACCACCATGTCGGGGTGCAGGCTCTCCACCATTTCCAAGGCCTGCTGCCCGTCATACGCGGACTGATGCTCGTACCCTTCGGAACTCAAATACAGCCCCAAAGACTCATGCACCACCGGGTCATCGTCGCAGATCAGGATCAGCGGGTACATCGCCATATTCTCACCTCAAAAGCGCACATTTGTACGGTATTGGTACTACTATTATATACATTGTCACGAAGCATTGCAACGGTTGTAGAAAAGAGCCTAAATAAAATCATATTCGACAGCATTTTGAAGCCGAAAACGCGCCAAAAGTTGGCATGGACGCCGTTTCGGGGCCAAAAAACGCGGCGAAGCCCGCGCTCCGCCGCAGATTCATGCAAAGATCAACCCTTCAACTCCGGGTGCCGCTTTTCCACCACGCCGAAGGCGTCGTCGGCGATGTCCACCGCCAGGGCGATGTCCTCGTCGGTGAGGGCGGCGTTGATGAAGTGGTTGTGGTGACTGGCGAGGAACAGCCCGCGCGAGACGCACTCCGCCACCCACTCCTGATGCAGCATCAAGCTGTCGTCGTTGGCGATGCGCAGGTAGAACAGCGCCGGCTCGCCGGATACCACCAGATCGAATCCGTGCGCCTTGGCCGCCTCCTTAAAGCCGTCGGTCAGCTTCGTGCCCAGCCTGCGGAACAGCGCGGGCGTATCCAGCCGCTTCATCTTCTCCAGACAGGCGATGCAGGCGGCGAACGGCTCCGCGCTCATCCAGTAAGAGCCGGTGAACGACAGGGAAGCCGCCGTGGCCTTGAACTCCTCGCGCCCGCAGACGGCGGACATGTTGTAGCCGTTGGCCAGCGCCTTGCAGAAGCAGATGAGGTCGGCCTTGAAGCCGTAGTAGTGGTCGGAACCGGCCAGATCGAGGCGGAAACCGGCGCGCACGTCGTCGATGATGAGCAGCATGTGGTGCTTGTCGCAGAACTCGCGCACGCCCTGCCAGTATTCCTTCGAGGCCACGCGGTTGTCAAAGAAGTTCCCGTGGTCGTAGGGCTGGGCGATGAGCGCTGCCACGTCGCCGCCGCAGGCGTCGTAGGCCTTCTCCATGGCATCCATGTCGAACCACGGCAGCACCACGTTGTGGGCTACGTCCTCGGGCAGTATGCCGGGGTAGTCGGCGCGCATCGCCCAGGGGTCGTTGCCGTGGTAGTAGTTGCGCAAAAAGAAGATCTTGCGCTTGCCCGTGTGCGCGCGGGAGAGCATGACGCTGAAGGTGGTGGCGTCGGTGCCGTTTTTCATGAAGAACGCCCAGTCCGCCATGGCCACGGTGTCCACCAACTTTTCGGCGCACTCCACCATCTTGTAGGAAGGCGCGGTGGTGCAGTTGGCGATGGAGAGCTGCTCGATGGCGGCTTTGTCCACGTCCGGGTCGCTATACCCCAGCACATTCGGGCCGTAGGCACACATGAAGTCCAGATAGCGGTTGCCGTCCATGTCCCAGAAATACGTCCCCTTGGCCTTGGAGGCGATCAGCGGCCATTTGTTGAGCGGCAAAAACAGGCCCTCCGACGGCCCGAGGTGGCCGTAGACACCGGCGGGGATGACGGCGCGGGCGCGGTCAAACCATTCGTGGCTTTTAACGTGGCTGTATTCAGGGTATTTCGACATGCGCTCGTCCTCCTCAGGCCAGATACAGGGAAACCCTGTCCAGTATGCGGTTTAAGTTGTCGGCCATGGAGATCATGCCCGATAAGTAGATGGTGCCGCGGCACATCTCGTCCAGCGTCGAGGCTGTGCCGGTGAACAGCCCGTGCGCCAGGTCGATGTCGGCGAACTCCATGATCACACGCGGCTTTTCGCTGGGCTGCTTGATGGTGGTGAAGTGATGGCCCTTGACGCGGATGGTCAATTTGACCACGTCCTTGATACCCAGAGACACGTCCCCGTCCACCGTGTACGAGGCCGACAGTTTGGAAATGGGGTCGTTGTTGGCCAGCGCCGAGATCGCCCCGGCCACGGTGTACATGGTGAGGATGGTGCTTTCCTCAAAAAACGTCCGCTCGCGCATGGCCTCCTCGGAGGGGCGCAGAAGCTCGGTCAGGCGGTTCGTGAGTTTTGTAAACGGCCCCAGCAGGAACGAGAGCAGCTGCACGATGCCCTTCACCGGCAGGCCGGGCTTGGAATGGTCGATGAGGTCGTTGAACTTTTCCGGCGAGGCAAAGCGCATTTTGCAGGTGCAGCCCTCGCTGCCCTCCGTCATGCGGCAGCCCTCGCGCGTGAAGTGGAAGGTGCAGCAGGGGCCGCCCTTCACCTCCAAACAAAGCGACACGGGCTTTTTCAGCCCCGCGAGGATCTCCTTTGCCTTGCCGTCCAGCGCGCAGAGGTCTTCCAGCGTCCCCAGCACGCCGTACATATTCACATAGGCCATCGCCCGCGCATCCTTCATGGCGCAACCTCCCCAGTCGTATATTAAAATCAGTATAGCACAACCATGTAAAAAACGGAAGGGGAAAGGGCGGCAAAACGGCGGCGAAGCCCAGCCCCGCCGCCCCAGAGCGCTGATAAAGCCCACAACCGCAAAAATTGCCCCGATAAAAAAGAAATCGGATGCAATTTTTGCTTCCGGCGGTGGATTTGCCGAGCCCTACGGGATCGTCAAATCCAGTCGCAAGGTTGCAAG
>CAMMGP010000053.1 GCA_946496415.1 uncultured Clostridia bacterium
GCTGCGCCAAGTTGCGCGGCTCGGGCGAGGACGCCGCCGTGGGCAAGATCGAGACCCTCATGGAGCAGGCGGGCGTCTCTCCGGAGAACCGCCGCTCGGCGCGCGCCGCCAACGCTCTGGAGGCAGCCACTGGCAAGCCTGCCGCCGCCATGGAGCTTTCCGACGGCAGCGTGGTCACCGGCAAGACCAAGGATCTGCTCGGCTGCGCCAGCGCCATGCTGCTCAACGCGCTAAAGACGCTGGCCGGCATCCCCGACGAGGTGAAGTTGATCGCTGAGCGCGTCATCGAGCCCATCCAGCGGCTGAAGGTGACGTCCCTGCACAACCGCAACCCGCGATTGCACACCGACGAGGTGCTCATTGCCCTCGCCATCTGCGCGGTGGACGACGAATTCGCCGCCCGGGCCATCGCCCAACTGCCGAGGCTCAAGGGGTTGGAGGCGCATGCCAGCGTGCTGCTCTCGCCCGTGGACGAGGACACGTTCCGCCGCCTCGGGGTGAACCTCACCTGTCAACCCAAGCACGAAACGCAGCGGCTGTTCTACCGCTGACCGCCGCCCCGGACGGCCGACCGCGCGCCGACCGGGGCTTTGCTTTTGAAAGCGCCCTGCGCGGGCAAACTTTGCATGATACTTTAGGAAGGAAGTCTTTGTATGCACGCTTATGAACGCCTGTTGCGCTATGTCAAATTCGACACCGCCTCCGACGCCTCCAGCCAGAGCTACCCCAGCACGAAAAAACAGCTGGCGCTGGCCAAAGCGCTGGCGGAGGAACTGCTCGGCCTCGGCCTTGATGACGCCCATGTGGACAAGGACGGCTATGTCTACGCCACGCTGCCCGCCAACCGCGAAGGGCAGCCCACCATCGGCCTCATCGCCCACATGGACACCGTGGATATCGTGCCCACCACGGGCGTCTCGCCCGTGCTGCTGCCCTACGAGGGCGGCCCCATCGCGCTGCAAAACGGCGATGTGCTCACGCCGGAGCAGTACCCCGGTCTGGAAACGCGCAAGGGCAAGACGCTGATCGTCACCGACGGCAACACGCTTTTGGGCGCGGACGACAAGGCCGGCATCGCCGAGATCATCACCGCGCTGGAAACGCTCGTTGCGGATCCATCCATTCCCCATGGAACGATCAAGGTGGCCTTCACGCCGGACGAGGAGATCGGCCGCGGCGCGGACAGGTTCGACGTGCAGGGCTTTGGCGCCGACTTTGCCTATACCGTGGACGGCGGCGACGTGGGCGGCATCGAATATGAAAACTTCAACGCCGCTTCCGCCATTTATACCATCCACGGCGTCAGCGTTCATCCCGGTTCGGCCAAAGGGCGCATGGTCAACGCCAACCGCCTCGCCTGCGAGTTGAACGCCCTCTTTCCCGAGGAAGAAACGCCTGAATGCACCGAGGGTTACGAGGGCTTTTACCACCTCTGCGACCTGCGCGGCAGCGTGGAGGAGTGCCTTTTGCACTTCATCATCCGCGACCATGACCGCGCCCGTTTCGAGGCGCGCAAGCGCTTTGCCGCCGAAGCCGCCGAAGCGATGAACGCGCGCTATGGCGCGGGCACGGTGGAGGTGAAGATCGTCGATTCCTATTACAACATGCGCGAGGTGATGGAAGCGCATATGGACGTCATCCGCCGCGCCGAAGAAGCCTGCCGCGCCGTGGGCGTGGAACCAAAGAGCGCGCCCATCCGCGGCGGCACGGACGGCTGCCGCCTCTCCTTCATGGGCCTGCCCTGCCCGGACCTGGGCACCGGCGGCCTCAATTACCACAGCCGCCATGAACTGATCGCCATCGAGGACATGGATCTGGTTTCGGCCATACTCGTCAAACTGGTCACGGCGCGATAGACGGAGGCGGAGCGATGGCAAAGGCAGCGGATAAAGCGTATCTCTTCGAGCGCATGCCCGTGAAGCGGGCGGTGCTCAAGCAGATCGTGCCCACCATCATCGGGCAGATGATCGTGCTCATCTACAATCTGGCCGATACCTATTTCGTCGGCCTGCTCAACGAGCCCCGGCAGACGGCGGCGGTCACCGTGGTCGGCCCGGTATTCGTGATGCTCACGGCGGTCTCCAACCTCTTTGCCGTGGGCGGGGCCAGCGTCATGGCGCACGCGCTGGGGCTGAAGGATGAAAAGCGGGCGCGGCAGGTGTCCAGCCTCGCCTTCTGGGGCGGGCTGATCGCCGCCGTCGTTTTTTCCGCGCTGTTTTATGTCCTCGCCTCTCCCATTCTCCGCCTCTGCGGGGCGACGGACGAGACTTACGCCCTGGCCTTCGGCTATGCCAAGTGGGTGGTCATTTGGGGCGGCGCGGGGACAATCCTCAACCTGCTCCTGGGCAACCTCGTGCGCGCCGAGGGCGGTGCGGCGGTGGCGGCGTTCGGCGTGGCGCTGGGCGGCGTTTGCAACATCATCCTCGACCCAATCTTCGTATTGCCGCAGTTTCTGGACATGGGCGCGGAGGGCGCGGGCGCGGCCACGGCCATCTCCAATTTGCTGGCGGCGCTGTTCTTCATCGCCTATATACTGGCAAAGCGCGGGCGGACGGTGGTCAGTCTTTCCCCCTCCTGCCTGCGCGGCGCGGGCAGGCACTTGAAGAACGTGCTCTCCATCGGCTTTCCCTCCTGCGTGCAGTACGCGCTGACGGTGGTGGCGACGGCGGCGCTTTCCAAGTTCGTCTCCGGCTATGAGACGGAGGCGGTGGCGGCGCTGGGCATCGTCAAAAAACTCGACCAGTTGCCCCTGTACTTTTCCATTGGCGTGGCCAACGGCCTTTTGCCGCTGCTGGCCTACAACTACTCCTCGGGCGATCAGGAGCGGCGGCACGCGGCCTTCGTCTTTGGCTGCGGCGTGTCGCTGGGCTTCGCGCTTTTGTGCCTCGTGGTCTACGAGATCTTCGCGCCGGCGCTCACGGGCCTGTTCATCGCCGACGCGCGCACCATCGAATACAGCGCCGCCTTTTTGCGCACCATGGTGGTGGCCATGCCGATGATGTCCGTGTGCTACCCGATGATCGTGCAGTTTCAGGCCATGGGCAAGGTGAAGGAATCGCTTGTCTGTTCCATATTGCGCAAGGGCGTATTGGACATACCGCTGCTGTTTTTGCTCAACGCCCTCATTCCCCTCTACGGCTGCATGGCCGTGCAGCCCATCGTCGATTCGCTGTCCCTGATCGTGGCGCTGTGGTTTTACAGAAGGTTGCGGCGCGCGTCCGCTGCATAAACATTTGCCCGAGGCTGCAAATGGCCTCGGGCTGTTTTTCAGCGCACGCCGCTGGGCACGGGGGCGGGATTGCGGCCGACGTTCGTGTTGTCGTGGCGGCGATCCTGCAATTCGCGGACGGGGTTTTTCTCCGTCTCCCAGCGGTAATCCTGTCCATTTTGGGCGATATAGTGCTCGATGACCATGTGGCTGGGCACGGCGGCGGCGTCTTTGTTGACGATGTCCTGATACCGGAAGAACTCGAAATCCGGCTTGAGGGCGGAAACGTTTTCCCAGCTTTCGCGCACGGCGGTGTCGCAGACGGTATTTTGCAAAACGCCGCGCACGTAGGCGATGTTCTCCCTGAGCGCCAGGGGCGCGGGGAACTCGGGGCGCGGGATGACCTCCTGCCAGTCCCTGTGTTCGTATTCATGCAAAAGCTGCGCGGCAAGGTGCAGATGGGCGATCTCCTGTTCAAAGAACTGTTGCCAGATCTCGCGGATGGCCGGACAGGTTTCGGTCTGGACGCAGGACCAGTAGAGGTAGCACTCGGTATACTGGTGCATGAGCAATCCCTCCAGCCAACTCTCACGCACGTCCATGAGGCTGCCGTACTGGGAGACGTGCTGCTCCTCGACCATGCCGATCTCCTGATAGAGTTTGCGGCCAAGTTCCGTGGGATAGAAGCCGCAGACGTTCATATAGTAGTTCATCGTCTGCTGTTCCGCGGCGGTGATAATGCCCACGGCCAGCTTCGTCATGGGATCGGCTTCGCGGCCGATGGGCTTTTTGATGGAATCGAAGGGGTGGCGGTGGTGGGCGATGGTCGGGCGGCCGGGCATGATCTCCGTGTAGCGGCCGACGATGTCCTCCGCCTTGACGTGAGTTTCCATATCCAGCAGGTCGGCATAGCGGTAGAGATGGTCAAAATCCTCCAAAAGCGCGAAATCGAGCGCCTTTTTCACGTGCTCATCGCCTACCATCTGCGCCAGCGCCGCCGTAAGATCCACGGCCAGTTGCTCATAGCCAATGGTGTGTTCCAACAGCGTCTCGTCGGCGGGCTTTAACATACTGACAAGCTTTTGCTGCTGCTGTTCGCCGCGGCGGATGCGCGCCAGCTGGCGGCGCAACTCGTTGTCGCCGCAATGGCGGGAAAACTGATGCGAGAACCAGTTGGCCTCGAACTCCGTGCCGTTCATGAGGATGACGCGCGTGCGCGTGTAGGGGTCGACGCTGTGCTTGTCGTAGGGCTGCACGTACAGGCGCGACCAGTCCAGAAAGGTATCTTCCAGCTTGCGGGGATTCTCAGCAAAGGGATTCATGTGCATTCCTCCTTTCCGACAGTTTTCCCGGTCGAATCGCAAAACATTCCTGGAAAAAATGTGTCCATACTTGCAAAATTTGTTGCGATACTGTATGATAAAGGCAGTTGGGAAAAGGGAGTGTATTTTATGAAAAAGCGCATGATGGCATGTCTATTGTCCATATTGCTGGCGTTTTCCTGGAGCGCGCTGGCGGAGGCGCCCGAGGCAACGGACGCGCCCGCGCCGGCGGAGAACGCGATCTTCGTCGAGGCCGGCTACCGCCACTCGTTCGCGCTCGACGCGAACGGCGCGCTCTGGGGCTGGGGCGCGGGCGAATACGGCCGCCTGGGCTCGGGCTCGTCCTTTTCGACCTACGACATGGAGCCGGTGGAATTGGAAAACGTGGTCGAGGCTTCGGCGGGCTGGTATCATTCCCTGTTTCGCACCGCCGACGGCGACGTCTACGCCGTGGGCTGCAATTACGACTACGGCCAACTCGGCGACGGCAAGGGCCATGACCGCAGCCTGCCCGTGAAGGTGATGGACGGCGGCATGCAGGTGGCGGCCAGCCGCGATTTCTCCGCCGCGCTGAAAGCGGACGGAACGCTGTGGACCTGGGGCCGCAATGACCTGGGCCAGCTTGGCCTCGGCCATACAGACACGCAGACCACCCCCGCGCAGGTGCCTTTGACGGACGTGGCGGAGATCGCGGCCGGCGACAGCTTCATGCTGGCGCGCTTGAAGGACGGCCGCCTCTACGCCTGGGGCGACAACAGCTACGGGCAGATCGATGGCGCGGAGGATGAATTCGTCTGCGAGCCGTTTTTGCTCGAGGGTTTTGAAAACGTGCGCAGCGTGCGCGCGGGCAACAACCATGCCCTGGCGCTCATGGAGGACGGCTCGCTGCGCGTCTGGGGCGACGATTACTACGGCCAGTTCGGCGGCGGCGACGAGGCGCTCAACGCCTTCCTCGAGGAAAACGACCTCGCGGTCACGGCCATCGAGGCGGGCGGCGATATGTGCGCCCTGCGCGACGAGGGCGGCGAGTGGTATCTGTGGGGCGATCTCTTTGGCGACGCGCCCGCGCCTCTGGAGCGCACGGGCGTGGTCAGCCTTTCGCTGGGCTACTGGCACGCGCTGGCCGCGGAAGCGGACGGCACGCTCTGGGGCCGCGGCGACAATACCCATTACCAGCTCGGCTCCCTCTACAGCGACACGCATCGCAGCTGGGCGGAACTGCCCTTCAGCCTGGCCGGGGAGGAACGCGCTTCCCGCGCCCCCATCGAGCGCGACAAGGCCCGACCCGTGGAGCCGTTCGCGGGCGAGGTCCGACCCGTGGCGGCGGGATATTACACCTCCTTCGCCATCGATGCAAGCGGCGGAGTCTGGGCCTGGGGCCGCAACGACTATGGTCAGCTTGGCCTGGGCGACGAGGAGGGGCGCGAAGTTCCGGAGCAGCTGGCGCTCAAGGGCGTCGCCGAGGTGGCGGCGGGCGACTATCACACGCTTTTCCGCACGGACGACGGCGCGCTCTACGGCGCGGGTTGCAGCTACGACTATGACCAGTTGGCCACGGGCCGCTTCGAGAACGAGAGCGAGCCTGTGTTCATCATGGACGGCGTAGCGCGCGTCTGGGCCGGGCGCGACATCTCCGCTGCGTTGGATACGGAGGGCGGCCTGTGGGTCTGGGGTGCGAACGACCTCGGGCAACTCGGCCTCGGGCACACGGACGCTGTGGACGGCCCCACGTGCCTTCCCCTCGAGGGCATCGTCGACGTGGCGGTGGGCAAGCAGTTCATGGCCGTGCTCCTGGAGGACGGCAGCGTTTTGACCTGGGGCGACAACACCTACGGCCAACTCGGCCTGGGCGAGGGCGAACGCGCGCTCGCGCCCACGCGCGTGGAACTTGAAAACGTCGTTTCCATCGCCGCGGGCGGGGCGCACATGCTGGCGCTGGACGCCGACGGCCGCCTCTGGGCCTGGGGCGCTGGATATTACGGCCAACTCGGCAACGGCGGCGACAGCGACCGCTTCACCCCCGTGGAAGTCGTGAACGCCGAGGGCGCGACGGCCATCTGGGCCGGCGGCGATACTTCCGCCGCGCGCACGCTGGGCGGTCAGACGCTTCTCTGGGGCGCGTACTTCTATCTCGAACCCTACGAGGAGCAGATCATGTTCTTTGACGAAACGGCGCTGGAATATCGCTATCTCGACATCGACAGCGTCGCCATGGGCACCTTCCACGTGCTCTCCACAGACGAGGACGGCCATGTCTACGCCTACGGGGGCAACAGCTTCGGGCAACTCGGCAGCGGCGAAGCCGGCGAGAACGCCTTCTATTACGGCGGATGGGCCGACACGGGGCTCGACCTGCAAACGGGCGAATACACGGCGCCCAGCGAGTTAAGCGATATGCCGGACTTCGGGCAGGCGCTCTGAGGCGGCCCGCATCTGCCATTTTCTGAAAAGCGCGGCGGCAAAGCAAAAAGCCCTTGCATTCCGCCGCGCTTTATGGTATACTATGCTTTGTTCCACGGGTGATGACGATTGGGTCCCGTGCGGCGTCATGCTGCGAATCGTGTCAGGGCCGGGAGGCAGCAGCACTAAACAGAAGTTGGCGCGCGCCGCGGGTTATGCCTGGTTCGAGTCCGTGGGATTTTTCTTTTTGGCGCAAAAACGTCCCCGCTTCCATTCTCGGAGGCGGGGACGTCGTGTCTCAACATGTCCAGGTGAAGATCGCGCCGGGCAGGGCCTCGGCGGCATGCAGGGCCTCTGCAGCGGTGCGAAAAACGCCAAACACCGCCGAACCACTGCCGCTCATGCGCGCCACGCGCGCGCCGGCCGCCCGCAGGCGCGCCATGG
>CAMMGP010000054.1 GCA_946496415.1 uncultured Clostridia bacterium
TTTACGCTCGACATGCTGCGAACCATCTTCGCGTCCGCCACTGGCAAGCACAGGCGTCAGTATCTGCAAAACTGCACGCTCTTGCAGCGTATCTGCAAAACCTACATCCCCAAGATCACGCGCTATCGCTACAAGCTGTCCATATATCTCGTATGCGATCATATCGCCGGGATTGCCGCGACGCTCCTCCTGCTCATCCTCTACCTTTTGTGGAAAGCGTTCGGCATCGGGCTCGAGAATGTCATCAAGTTGTATGCCGCCGTGATTATGGCGACCGTCTTTTTGCCGCCGTTCGCATTGTCTTTCATCCTCACCCGTTATCCGGACGGCCATCCGCGGTATGTGTTCGACTTGGGTGGAAAGTGGTTTAACGAGAGGAAATGGGTGGAACACAAAAGAGCGCTCCTGCGCGAAAAGCGAAAAGGACTGCTGCTCACCCCGGAAGCGTTTGCCATGCTGAACAACAAAAAGAAGCCGGACAAATAGCCTGACTTCTTCATAGCGTCGATGAACGGCGCGGCCATTGCGGTCGCGCCGTTTTTCAAACATCTCTTTCCACAAAGTGGACGGCGGAAGCATCCCAGTGCTTTTTATAGACCCTTGCGTCGTTTCCATCCAGATTCAACTGATACAAACGGAACGTGACCAGTATATCCTTCGGCTGCCATCGCTCCTCATAAGAATACTGGTATCGCATCCCGAGCTTTTTCATTACGGCGCCACTGCGGGGATTGTTGCGGTTGTGGGTCGCCGTGATATAGGGAAGGCCGTCCTTTCGCGCCTGCGCGACCACAGCGGCCGCGGCCTCCGTGATGATGCCCCGATGCCAGAACTCCATCCGCAGCCCATATCCGAGGTCGTGCGCATCGTCCATGTCTACGTTGACGTACCCGATGGGTACATCATCGCTTTTCAGGCAGACCGCGTAGGCATAGGCGCGAGGCTGCGCATATTTTGCCGCGTATCGTGCCTCGAAGAAACGGCGCGCGTCCGCAGGGTTTTGCAAAGGGAACCACGGTAAAAAGCGATTGGCTTCAACATCGCTGAAAATGCGATAGAAAGCGTCCATGTCGCCGTCCGTGAAGCTTCTCAGCATCAGGCGCTCCGTTTGTAAGGAGGGTGTGTTTTCATACATTCCGCAAGCGGCCTTTCCGACTTCATCGCAGCACGTAGTAAAACAGCACGATGTCCGCGTAGTGTCCGTCCTTCATGAGAAACCCTCCCGGCACCTCGCCGATGCGCTGAAAGCCCAGCTTTTCGTAAAGGTGCAGGGCGCGGTGATTCTCCTTGACTACGGCGTTGAACTGCATCAGCCGAAAGCCGAGCGCCGCCGCCGTTTTCAGACAGTGCCGGACCAGCGCCTCGCCCGCGCCCCTGTCCCGCGCGCTGCGCTCCACGGCGTAACTGGCGTTTGCGATGTGGCCGCAGCGCCCTTCGTTGTTGGGGTGGAGGATGTAAAGGCCGACGACCTCGCCATTTTCCTCCGCCACGGCGGCAAAACTCTGCGCGGCAAAGAAGGCCCGCGCCGTCTCAGGCGTCAAAAGGTCGAGTTGGGGGAAGGCCACGCCGTCCTCAACTACCTGATTCCAAATCAGCATCATGCGCGGAAGGTCGGCCTCCACGTAGGCGCGCACGTTCATCCGTCCTCTTCCTCCTCGTCGGTATAGAGCTTGTACAGGTCGTAGTACACGCCGCGCCGCGCCATCAGTTCCGCGTGGCTGCCCTGCTCGACGATGCCCTTTTCCGTAAGCACGAGGATGACCTGCGCGTTGCGGATGGTGGTCAGGCGGTGGGCGATGGTGAAGGTGGTGCGCCCGCGCATCAGTTCTTCCAGAGACTTCTGCACAATGCGCTCGCTCTCATTGTCCAGGGCGCTGGTGGCCTCGTCGAGGATCAGCACCGGCGGATCCTTCAAAAACACGCGGGCGATGGAGATGCGCTGTTTCTGTCCGCCGGAGAGTTTGAAACCGTGCTCGCCGACGTAGGTGTTATAGCCGTTTTCCAGCCCCATGATGAATTCGTGCGCCCCGGCGCGCTTGGCGGCCTCGACCACCTCAGCGTCCGTGGCCGTGGGGCGGCCGTAGCGTATGTTGTCGATCACCGAGCCGGAGAAGAGGTGCACGTCCTGCTGCACCACGCCGATATGCCCGCGCAGAGAGTGCAGCGTGTATTTGCGCACGTCCTCGCCGTCAAGGAGGATGCGCCCGGAAGTGGCCTCGTAAAAGCGGGGAATGAGGTTGCACAGCGTGCTCTTGCCGCTGCCGGAAGGCCCGACCAGCGCCACGCTCTCCCCGGCGGGCACGTGCAGGTTGATGTCCGTGAGCACGTTTTCGTGGCCCTCTTCATAGGTGAAGCTGACGTGGTCGAAGGTGATGTCGCCCCGGACGTTTTCAACATCCACGGCGTCGGGCGCGTCGTCGATCTCCACCGGCACTTCCATCACCTCGAGGAAGCGCTCGATGCCGGTCAGGCCGCGCATGAACTGCTCGGAGAATTCGATGAGGCGGCGAATGGAGGTCAGCAGCGTCTGCACGAACAGTATGTAGGCGATGTAGTCCGCGGCGGTGATGCCGCCCTCGCCGCGAATGAGGAACAGCGCTCCCAAAAGCACCACGACGATGAACATCAGCCCGTCAAACAGCCGCGTCACCGAATGAAAGCCCGCCATGTTGCTGTACATGCGGCGCTTGATGCGCAGAAAGCCGCGGTTGCCCTCGGCGAATTTCTCCTTTTCCAATTCCTCGTTGGCAAAAGACTTGACCACGCGGATGCCGGAAAGCGTGTCCTCCACCTGCGCGTTGAGTTCGCCCAGCTGATGGCGGGACTCCTTGAACGTCGTGCGCATGCGCTTGGAAAAGCGGATGGAGAAGTAGATCATAAAGGGGAAGATGGCGAAGATGATCAGCGTCAAAGGCACGTTGATGGTCAGAAGGATGATAAACGCCGCCAGCACCTTTACCGAGGTGATGAAAACTTCCTCCGGCGTGTGGTGGGCGAACTCCGTCACGTCGAACAGGTCGGTGGTGATGCGCGACATGATCTGGCCGATCTTGGTGTTGTCATAATAGGAATTGGACAGCCGTTCCAGATGGGCGAACATGTCCCTGCGCATGTCCGTCTCGATGCGCGAACCCATGACGTGGCCGATGGACTGCATATAGTAGTTGGACGCCGCGTCGATCACGCGCAGAAGGATATAAGCCCCGCCCAACAGCAGCACGGGGCGAAGCGTCAGCGTTTCCGCCGAGCCGGTAAAATAGCGCACAATCAAGGGCAGCGCCAGGTCGCAAAGCGTCGTCAGCGCCGCGAAGAAAAGATCCAGCGCCAGCGTGCGCGAATAGGGCCGGAAATAGGGGAGGAACCGCCGGATGAGCGTGGCATTTTCGCGCATGCCGCGCTTGCGGGCCGCTTTATCCTTTGCCATGACCATTACCTCCACGATGTCTGCATACCCATCATAGGAAGAGGCGGCGAAAAAGTCAAGTTAAGGCTTTGAGCGCACTCCAGTACGATTTGTAGTAGCAGTGATTTCCATATATTTCCATTTTTAACGTTATTGCAAATCATGGTTATTTCCGCTATAATGGTACACATAGTTGTTTGCGCGCAACTGTTTTGTCTGTTTTGTTTACGAGTGGTTCAGTTTCGGGAGGGAAGCGAATGGATTATCTGCGCTTGGGGCAACGCATCCGAAGGCAAAGAAAACTGATGGGGTTGACACAAAAAGAGGTCGCGGAAAGAGCCGGCATCTCGCTGCCGTTTTATGGCCATATCGAGCGCGGCACTCGCAAGGCCAGTTTGGAAACGACCGTCGATATCGCCAATGCGCTTGGCGTTTCTACCGATATGCTCCTGCAGGATTCCCTGGACGTCATGACCAAACCGCTGGCGTCGGACGCCTGCCTTTCGGAGCACAGCCGCGCGCTTTTGACGGACATCGTCGGCGTGCTGCGCGAACACGACGTCAGCCGCGCCTGAAACGATGGAACGAAAATCCGAAGGAGAAGTATGCAAAGAACAGACGCCCGCAGAAACGCAGGCGTCTGTTCTTTATGGAGGCGCTACTGCGCGCGCAGATCGATGAGGTATTTGACGGCCCTGCGCGCGCGCAGACCGGCATAGGCCGCGGCGATGTCCGCAAGCGGCACGGGCGCGTCCATGTCGTAATAAAGAGAGGCGTTCAGCGCGCCTTCGCGGATGCGGCGGATGACCTCGTCGTGCGTCTCCGGTTCGTCATAGCCGTCGCAATAGACGCGGAAGGAATGGGCGGCGAGGAAGGGATTGAGCCCGTAGTCGCGCCGCGCGTGCCAGCCGTAGACGCCAATGACCGCGCCGGCGTTCAAAAGCGGCAGGGCGGCGTTGGCGTTCTGCGGGTAGCCGATGGCGTCGATGACGCAGTCTATGCCGTTTGGGAAGGCGTCGCGCAGGCGCGAAGAAAGGTTGTCTGCGTGGTAGTCGATATATTCCCGCGCCCCGCCGCGCCGGAAGAGTGCCTCGCGCGCGGGCGTGCCGAGCGCGCAGACATACGCCCCCGCGTAGGCGCAGTGGTTCGTGAATGCCAGCGCGTTGGCTCCGGAACCGGCGATAAGCACGCGCATGCCCTTCTGCACGCCGATGTGCCGCGCGTAGCTGAGCGTTTCCCGCCAGGTGATGATCATCGGCGCGACGCGCTCGGGAATGTCCGGCGGCACGACCTTGTTGACGCGCGATTTTTTGTAAAGCGCTTCGTCCAGACCGTCGCGCTCCATCGCCTGCCAATCGCGGGCCACGCCGTACTGTGCGAAACCGCCCCAGATCGAGGAAATTTCCTCCGTCTCCGGCGCGCCCACGCGGGTGATGAGGTCGCCCACGGCAAAGGAAGTCGCCTTTTCGCCCACGGCGATGACGCGCCCCACGCTCTCGTGCCCGAGGATGCCGGGATAGCGCAACGGGCGCGGATGGCCATGGTCGATGACGCGCTGATCGGTGCCCGCGCAGGTCGCGCCAAAGCGCATCTCCACCAGCGCCTCGTAGGACCCGAAGCGGGGAAGGGGAAGCGAGCGCACTTCCAATGTCTTCTCCGGAGTGACGACGGCGGCCAGCATGGTATCGTTCATCGCGTTGCCTCCTTTTGCGCGCGCGCTGGCGCGTTTTTCTTGCAGTGAAATTCCTCCGTGCGCAGGCGCAGCACGGTCACGCACCGCGCCTGCGCGGGGCTGACGGGCAGCGCTTCGCCGGTCTGCTGCGCCATGATGCGTTCTAACGCGCGGGCTTTTTCCTCCGCGCCGTCGATAAACTCCACGCGCCCCGTACCGACGACGCTCTCGTAGAAATAGCTGTACGCGCAGGGAACATCGCCGTCCTTGAGGGCGTGCGCGCCGTCCATTTCGAATCCCACGCGCGCGTCGAGGCGCAAAAGGTCGAGTTTGCGCCCCTCTCCGGCGCAGTGCAGATAAAATACAGGCATGTCATCCGCCGCTTCCCAGCCAAAGTTCATCGGCACGATATAGGGCGCGCCGCCGGGAACATTCAGCGCCAGACGCAGCACCTTGCAGCGCGCAATGACGGCGAAGACATCTTCGCGCCGCGCCTCCATGCGCTCCGCTCGCCGCATGGCCGGCGATCCAGCGGAAAGGAAAGACGGCTTTTCCACCAGGAAATTGTTCAGCGCCACGCCCTTGCGAAAGACCGTCTGCGGCCGCACGAGGCGGTAGCCGCGCCGCAAAAAGAAGGGCAGCGCCGTGATGGAGGCGTGCGCCGTCACGGTCTTTCCCCGCACGCACGCTTCGAGACGATCGCAGAGCGCCGTGGCCACCCCGCGGTGCTGAAAGTCCTTGTGCACATAGAGGCGGTCGAGATAGCCGCTTGCGTCGATGTCGCCAAAACCGACGATTTTTTCGCCCGCGAGCGCCACCAGAGAAACGTGCTCCGACAGTGAACGCTCCCAGGCCGCGCGATCGGGACAGCCGTCCGCCCAGGCGTCTACCTGCGCCTGCGTGTAGTCGCCAAGGTTGACGGCGTGCACAGTGTCGTAAAACAAGCGCAAAAGCGCGTCCAGATCGCCGCGTTCATAGGCGCGTATCTCCATACTGGCCTCCAAAGATACAGTTTTCGGGAAAATGCGAAATGCGCCGCGTCAGGCGTGGCGCATGAAGAATGTGAACATCGCCCGCGGCCCTGCCTCGGGGTACGTGAGCGCGATCTCCCATTGTCCCTCCGGAAAACTCGCGCTCGCCTCCAGGCGCCTGGCGTCGGCAACGGGCTTGCCCTCCCAGGAGAGCAGCATCGGCCCCAAGCGGACGCCGCCGCCGAAGAATTCCGGCGCGAAGGGGGAATGGAAGGCGTAGTGCAGGGCGCGCGGAGCGCTGAGATCGAATACGTCCACCAACTGCGCGCCATATTCCTCGCGGGAGAGCATCAGCGTGCGCTGATGGGCGCGCACGCCCTCTTCGGCGGCGTAGGCGTGCGTGACGTCCACGCCCATGATGGCGCGGCTGGCGTCGGAAAAATCCCAGTCCGGAAGAGGCTCGGCAAGGGGACGGGGGAGCTGCGCAAGCGGCAGATTGCCGCCGCTCAACACGCAGGCGCGGTCGAGGAACACACACAGGTCGCCGACATTGGCGCGGTCGCCGCCGCTGGTAAGACCGCAAAAGAACCCCGCGCCGCGGGCGAGCATCAGCCGCCCGTCTTCCAGCGCCGCGTGCTTGAGGCGGGGCGCGGGGGAGAAGTCCTCCTCCAGTTCAGCGCGCAGAGAAGCATCCAGAAGCCGCCCGGTACAGGTGGGCGAAGGCAGCGCACGCGCGCGATGGATGGCCGCGCCCAGAGCGCGCAGCGCCCCATCGCCGGCAAAACAGCCAAGGCGGTAGATGGCCGCGCCGGAAAGTTCGAGGCGCACAGCGCCTTCCGCGCAGGTAAAAAACCAGTCCTCTTGCACATGGGCAAAGAGTATCTCATCCAGCCAGGATTCGCCGGGCGCTTCCCGCGTCAGGTCCGCCGCTCCGGCGCTGACGCGGCGGATGATCTGGGCAAGATCCGCCAGAGCGCAGGCGTCGGTCAGGCGTTCCGGCAGGGGCGAGCGCTCGCGCTCTGCGCAGGCGCAGGCAGCGTCCAGGCGGCGCAAAAGCGGCTTGAGCGCCAGAAAGAGGCGTTCGCGGTCGTCTTCGAGGAATAAAAGCGCCGTGACGGCGGCGCAGTAGACCGCCGTGGAGCACAGGTAGTCGTCGCAGGCGACCAGCGGTTGCAGTACGCGCCGGCGGGCCTCCTGCAAAAGCCGCGCGGG
>CAMMGP010000055.1 GCA_946496415.1 uncultured Clostridia bacterium
GGCGCGATCATCTCCGGCGGCAAGGGCACGGCGGCAGGCAAGATCGCCGCTCTGCGCGCCGCGGGCGCGGTGGTGGCGGACACACCGGACAAGATCGGCGCGGCGCTCGTCGAGGCAGTCAAAAATGCCGGCATCTACGAAGCTGTGAAGACGAAATAGCAAACAGAAGCGGCGAGGCAACAGTCCCGCCGCTTGATTTTTTCTCACGCCTTCGGCGCGCGCAGCGCCCGCATGGCGTTCAAGATGGCGATCACGGAAACGCCCACGTCGGCGAACACCGCCTCCCACATGTTGGCCACGCCGAACGCGCCCAATACCATCACCAGCAGTTTCACCGCCAGCGCAAAGACCACGTTCTGCCGCACGATGCCGCGCGTCTTGCGGGCGATGCGGATGGCGTCTGCCAACTTGGAGGGCTTGTCGTCCATGAACACCACGTCAGCGGCCTCGATGGCCGCGTCCGAGCCCATGCCGCCCATGGCCACGCCTACGTCGGCGCGAGAGAGCACCGGCGCGTCGTTGATGCCGTCGCCGACGAACACCAGCGCGCCCTTGTCGCTCTTTTCTTTCAAGAGCGCCTCCACGCGCTCCACCTTGTCCGCGGGCAAAAGCTGCGCGTGTACCTCGTCCAGACCCAGCTCCGCGCCCACGCGCTCGCCCACGGCCTGCGCGTCGCCCGTGAGCATCACGGTCTTTTGAACGCCCAGTTCCTTGAGTTTGCGGATGGCCTCCGCCGCGTCGGGCTTCACTTCGTCGGAGATGACCAGGTGCCCGGCGTAGAGACCGTCCACCTCCACGTGCACCGTCGTGCCCACGTGGTGGCAGGGGTGCCACTTCGCGCCCAGTTCGTCCATCAGCTTGGAATTGCCCACGCACACGTTTCTTCCGTCGATCTCGGCGCGCACGCCGCGCCCGGCCAGTTCCTCCACCGCGCCGACGCGGCTTTGGTCGATCTCCTCGCCGTAGGCCTCGCGGATGGAGCGGGAGATGGGATGATCGGAATAACTCTCCGCGTACGCCGCCAGTTCCAAAAGCTCCGCCTCGGAGATCTTGTCGGGATGGATGGCGGTGACGTTGAACACGCCCTTGGTCAGCGTGCCCGTCTTGTCAAAGACGACGATCTCCGCCTGCGAAAGCGTCTCCAGATAGCTGCCGCCCTTGACGAGTATGCCGTCGCGCGAAGCCCCGCCGATGCCGCCGAAGAAACTCAAAGGCACGGAGATGACCAGCGCGCAGGGGCAGGAGACGACCAGGAAGATCAGCGCCCGCGTCCACTGGCTCCAATCGCCGCTGACGAGCGAGGGCACCACCGCAAGCAGCACCGCGGCAATGACCACGCAGGGCGTGTACACGCGGGCGAACTTGGTGATGAAGTTCTCCGCGCGCGCCTTCTTGCTGCCGGCGTTCTCCACCAGGTCGAGGATCTTGGAAACGGTCGATTCGCCGAACGCCTTCGTCACGCGCACGCGCAAAAGCCCGCTCTGGTTGACGCAGCCGCTGATGACGTCGTCGCCCTCGCCCACGTCGCGGGGCAGGCTCTCGCCCGTCAGCGCCGCGGTGTCCAGCGTCGAGCGCCCTTCCAGCACCACGCCGTCCAGCGGCACGCGCTCGCCGGGTTTGACCACGATGACGTCGCCCACGGCCACCTCGTCGGGATCGACCTTCTCCGCTTTGCCGTCGCGCTCCAGATTGGCGTAGTCCGGCCGTATCTCCATCAACTGGGAGATGGACTGCCGCGAGCGCCCCACCGCGTAGGACTGGAACAGTTCGCCCACCTGATAAAACAGCATCACGAACACGGCCTCGGGGTATTCGCCGGTGGCAAACGCGCCCACCGTGGCCAGCGCCATGAGGAAGTTTTCGTCAAACACCTGCCCGTGGGCGATGTTGCGCGCCGCCTTCCACAAAACGTCCCAGCCGATCACGGCGTAGGGCACGAGGAAGGATAAAAGCCGCCATATCCCCTTAAGCGGCGAGAGCGCGCAGGCGATCAACAGCGCCGCGCTGACGATTATCCGCGCAAGCATCTTCTTGTGTTTCCGGCTCATGGCTATGTCCTCCTTCCGCCCGGCGCGTCCGCCCGGGCGCTTTCGTTAACGCACGATCTCGCAGTCCGGCTCCACCTTGCGGCAGGCCTTGACCGCCTTTTCCACGATCTCGTCAAAGCGCGCGTCGTCGGCCACCAGCGTCAATTTCTGCGTCATAAAACTCACCTGCACGTCCTCCACGCCGTCGATCTTGCGAATGGCGTCCTCCATCTTGCGCGCGCAGTTGGCGCAGTCCAGATCCCGCAGCTTGAACACCTTTTTCATCGTCTTTCCCTCCCGTGCTTCTTTCGTATGATTCGTTATTCGCTGACGTGTTCCATCCCCTGATCGAGGATGGAGGTCACGTGGTCGTCGGCAAGCGAGTAGAAAATGTTCTTGCCCTCCCGGCGCGATTTCACCAGCTTGTTGCCCTTGAGGATGCGCAGCTGATGCGATACCGCCGTGGAGGTCATGTTGAGCAGCTGGGCGATGTCGCACACGCACATCTCCGCCTCGAACAGCGCGTAGAGGATCTTGATGCGCGTGGAATCGCCGAACACCTTGAAAAGCTCGGCCAGGTCGTAGAGCTGATCTTCCGCGGGCATCAGCGCAAGCGCCCGGCGCACCGTGTCCTCATGCACGAACTGGAACTCGCAGGTCTCCAGAGGCAGATCCCTGAACTCCGACATCGTTCTCACGACCTTTCATTTGAACATCTATTCAAATGATAATCCTTTCAAGCGATTTTGTCAACCCCCGCGCGGCCATTTTCTCTGTTAAATCCGCAAAATAAGGGAGCCGCTGTTACGCGGCCCCCTTGGAATGTCCGGCGCTTGTTATTCAGCCAGCAGCGCGCCCTCCAGATCGCCCAGCATGATGTCCAGCGCGGTGATGCCGCCTTCGGCAGTGTACCACACGGTGGGGTTGGCAAGGTAGACGATGTGGCCGTCCTTGTAGACGTCCGTGTCCATCACCAGTTCGTTTTCGACGATCTCTTTGGCCAGCTGCGCGCCGTCCGTGCCGATGGCGGCGTCGCGGTCAAGCACGAACATGTAGTCCGGGTCGAGTTCCACGACCAACTCAAAGGAACTTTCGTTGCCGTGGGTGGCGGTCACGTCGCCGTCGCCGAGGTTGTCAAAGCCGATCTCCACGCTGATGATGGAGCAGCGGCCGTCGCTGCCGAGGATGTTGAAGCTGCCGCTGGTGCACAGGCCGACGATGGCGTTCTTGCCCTCGGCGAAGGCCGCGAGCGCCTCGATGCGCGCGTCGAAGCCGGCCATCAGTTCGTCTACCTGCGCCTCAAGGCCGAACATGGAGGCGATGGTCGCCGCGTTGTTGCGCACGCTCTCCACCACGCCGATCTCTGTATCGGTGGAGAGGAACACCAC
The DNA here is from genome assembly GCA_946496415.1 of uncultured Clostridia bacterium. GTDB lineage: Bacteria > Bacillota > Clostridia > Christensenellales > Aristaeellaceae > Pullichristensenella. The sequence continues at coordinate 3,416 of CAMMGP010000055.1, forward strand.
GGGCGCGATTTCGCTGAGCGCGTCGTAGGAGGCGCTCAATCGACCGCCGATGAAGATGACGTCCGGCTCGCAGGCCATCACTGCTTCGAGGTCGGCCTCCTTGATGGTGCCAAGGTTGGCAATGGTATCGCCGGGAACATAGGCTTGCAGGTATTCAAGCGTCGTCGTCGCCGAGCCGACCACGCGGTCGCCCAGCCCAAGGCGGTCGAGTATGTCTAGAGAAGGCATATCGAGGATGGCGATGCGCTGCGGGTCGTAGGGCACTTCCAGTTCGACCGGCTCGCGCTCGGCGTTCAGGGAAGTGATGGTGACGGTCGCAGGCGCGGCCTCTGCCAGCGCGGCGGTCGCCATGCCCAGCAGCATCAGGGCGGCAAGCAACAGAGAAACCAGCTTTTTCATGGGTCGTGTCTCCTTTACACAAAGTACTGAAAGATGGTCTATACCAAAGCGCGTCGCGATCGCGCCTCAGTAGTAAATGGAGAGGGGCTTGCCCTCGATCTCGAGGATCTCGAAATCCACGTTGTAGATCTTCGAGAGTACCTCCTTGTTCATCACCTCGCGCACCGTGCCAAACCTGGCCACCCGGCCATCGACAAAGGCGCAGATGTAGTCCGAGTAAAAGGCCGCGTAGTTGATCTCGTGCAGCACGAGGATGACCGTCTTGCCCAGATCATCGCAGAGGCGGCGGACGATCTTCATCATGTTCGTGGCGTGGTAGATGTCCAGGTTGTTGGTCGGCTCGTCCAGCAGCACGTATTCCGTGTCCTGCGCGATGACCATGGCGATGAGCGCCCGCTGCCGCTGTCCGCCGGAGAGTTCGTCGATGAAGCGGTCGCGGAAGGGCGCAAGTTCCATGTACTGGATGGCCCGCTCGACGATGGCCATATCCTCCCCGGTCACATGGTTGCCTGAATAGGGGAAGCGCCCGAAGGTCACCAGTTCCTGTACGGTCAATTTCATCTGGATGTTGTTGGACTGGGTGAGGATGGCCAGCCGCTTGGCCAGTTCCTTGCTCTTCCAGTGGGAAATATCCTGTCCCTCGAAGTCCACCAGGCCGCTGTCGCGGGCGATGAGGCGGGAAAGTATGTTCAGCACCGTGGACTTGCCCGCCCCATTTGGCCCAATCATGGAGATGACCGAGCGCTTGGGAATGTCGAAGCTCACGCCGTCCACCACGGCCTTGCCGTCGTACTTTTTCGTCAGTTCCTTGACAAACAACGCTACACCCTCCTTCGTGTGAGCAGAAGATAGAGGAAATACAGCCCGCCGCCCACGGTGATGAACACGCTGATGGGCACGGCGTAGGTGAATACGTGCTCGACGATGATCTGCCCGCCCACCAGCACGATCATGCCGAACAGCGCCGAACCGAGGATGAGTTGCGTGTGGCGGTAGGTGCGCAAAAGCTGCCGGGCGAGATTGGCGATGATCAATCCAAGGAAGGAGATCGGCCCCACCATGGCCGTGGCCACGGCGATGGCCAGCGTCACGCCCAGCAGCAGGCGGCGGATGCAGCGGTCGTAATCCACGCCGAGGTTGATCGCTTGTTCCTTGCCCAGTGTCAACACGTCCAGCAGCGCAAGTTCCCTGCGCAAAAGGAAGATCACCGCCGCCAGCACCGCCAGCGCGAAGAGGATGATCTCGGCGTTGACATTGCTGAAACTCGCCACCAGCGTCGTCAGCAGCGTGTCGTACTCGTTGGGGTCCATCACCCGCGTCATCGTCGATTGCACGCTGGAGAAAAACGAGGTCAGCACCGTGCCCACCAGCAGCACGTAGAGCACGTTGTGCTTCGTCTTTTTGAACAGGTAGCTGTAAATGAGCGTCGCCGTGACACCCATCAGCACAAGGTCTATGGCGAAGGCGGCGTTGGCGTTGGCCGCCAGTACGCTTCCCGAGCCTACGCAGAACACCACCGCCGTGTGGATGAGCGTGTAGAGTGAGTTCATGCCCAACAGACAGGGCGTGACGATGGTGTTGTTGATGATGGACTGGAACACCAGCGAGGCCCCGCCGATGGCAAAGGCGGTGATGAGCATGACGAGCAGCTTCGGCGCGCGGATGCGCATGGAGTAGGCCAGCAGTTTCGCGTTGCCAAAGTTGACGTCCACGGTCATGTAGGCCGCCGCCGCCAGCAAAACCAGCGCCGCCATGATGCAGAGTTTTTTGCGGTTGGAGCGCTGCGCCCTGGTCAGCATTCGTCCGCACCTCCTTCCAGATCGGACACGCCCGCCCCGCAGCCAAAGGTCGGTCCCTTGAGGCGGATGGCCCTGCGCCCGTGTTTGAGCCGGTAGAACAACAGTCCAACGAACAGCAGGCTGCCGAGGATGCCGACGATCAACTCGATGGGCAGTTCATACGGCGCGATGACCACGCGCCCCAGCATGTCGCATACCAGCACGAACAGCGCCCCGAACAGCGCCGTGTCCACCAGCGTGCCGCGAATTTTGTCGCCCTTGAACATCGCCACCACATTGGGCACGATGAGGCCGATGTAGGAGATGGAGCCGACCACCACCACGATGCTCGCCGTGATCAGCGCCGCGATGGTCAGGCCCATGAACAGCACCAGATTGTAATGCACGCCGAGGTTTTTGGAAAAGTCCTTGCCCATGCCGACGATGTTGAAGTGGTTGGCAAAGAGAAAAGCCAGAATCACCAGCGGTGCCACCAGATACACCAGTTCGTACCGCCCGCGCAGCACCAGCGAAAAATGCCCCACCAGCCACGTGGACAGCGCCTGCGTCATTTCGTACTTGTAGGCCAGATAGTTGGTGATGCCGCCGATGACGTTGCCGAACATGATGCCCACCAGCGGCACCATCACCACGTCCTTGAAGGTGATGCGCTGGATGAACCACACGAAGATCCACGTGCCCAGCGTCGCCGTGGCAAAGGCGAACAGCGCCCGTCCCCAGAGCGTGGAGTTCGGCATGAACAAAAGCGCCAGCAAAATGCCGAACTGCGCCGAGGAGATGGTCGCGCCCGTGGTGGGGGAGACGAACTTGTTCATGCAAAGCTGCTGCATGATGAGTCCTGCCACGCTCATGCCCACGCCGGTGCAGAGGATGGCGAGCAGGCGCGGCAGCCGCGAGACGACGAGTATCTTCAGCTGCTCCATATCCCCGTCGAACAGCGATGGCAGATCCAGGTCGATGACGCCGACAAACAGCGAACAGACGCTGGCCACGATAAGGCAGATGCCCAGTATGATGGAGATGCGATGGTTCCTGATGGCCGTTCCCCTCCCTTGTGCGCGCTTTTATATTAGTTTCAACTAACAGATGTACAAATAAAAAGCGCGTGTATTAGTTAAGACTAACAGCGTGCATAGTATACCATGTCCCGCTCCGGCAATCAAGCGCTCCCTGGGAAAAATAACCGAAAATTGCCGCCGAGATAACGGTTTTCGGCGGCGAACTTTCCCAAACGGAACGAATCCCCAATGGGTAAATATGAATAAACAGAATATATATGCAGCCGCGCCGGGCGGGTCTCACGTCGAATCCCGCGCGATGAGCCGCGGCGTGGTGCAGAAGCTCTGCGTCTGCAAGTTCGGCTTGTGGATGCGCCGCAAAAGGAAGCGCGCCGCCTCCCAGCCCATGTCGTACATGTCGAGGTCCACGGCGGTGATCTGCGGCTGTACGATCATCGAAAAGGGGTAGTTGTCAAACGTCATCAGCGCCATTCCGCCGGGGATGTCCACGCCCCGCGCCCGCAGTGCGTGCCACTGCTTAACATATTGTTTCAGTTCAAATCCTGCATGATCGGATGCGAGTC
>CAMMGP010000056.1 GCA_946496415.1 uncultured Clostridia bacterium
CTATTGCTGCTGGCGACGTACCTGCTTTTGGGCAATCCCCTCTATCTGGGCGCGGCGCTTATGACGCTCCTGCTCGCCGCGCTGGGATGGAAAAAGCCGCCCGTTCCCAAGCGGCTGTTCAAGTGAGGGCGCTTAGAGATCCTCAAGGCGGATCTTCGAATTCTCGCGCGCCTGCCGGTAGATGACGAAGCGGCTGCCGATGACCTGCACGGCCTCGGCGTGCACGCGCTCGCACAGTTCGGCGCAGGCTTCGCGCGCATTCATGGGGGCGTTTTTCTGCACGGTCACCTTGATGAGTTCGCGCGCCTCGAGCGCGTCCCACGCCTGCTTGGCGAGGTTATCATTGATGCCGTCCTTGCCGATGTGCAAAACGGGGTCGATGGTATTGGCCATGGCCCGCAGGGCGGCGCGCTGTCTGGTGGTCATAGGTGTTTCCCTCCTTGTGCGTCATTCCACAAAGTCAAATTCCATCTCGCCGATGACGACCGAGTCGCCCTCCTGGGCTCCGGCCTCGCGCAGGGCGTCGATGACGCCCCACTTGCGCAGCATGCGGTGGAAGTAGTTGAGCGAATCCTCGTTTTCAAAGTTCACCGAGCGGATGAGATTGTCCATGGAGGCGCCGGAGACTACGTAGACCGCGCCGTCCTTTTCCACGGTGAAGCCCTCCTCGCCCATCACGACCTCCAGTTCCTCCTCGTAGAACGGTTCGGGGGCGGGCAGGCGGTCGAGCAGGTCGGCGGCGGCGTGCAGAAGCGGCTCGAAGCCCTTGCGCGTGGCCGCAGAAACCGGGAAGATGCGCGCGCAGGGCAGAGCCGCGCGCAGGCGCTCGATGTTCTCCTCCGCGCCGGGGAGATCCGTCTTGTTGGCGGCGATGAGCATGGGGCGGTTCTTCAGATCGCCGTAGGCCTCGAGTTCGCGCATGATGGCGTGGTAGTCCTCGACGGGGTCGCGGCCCTCGCTGCCGGCGATGTCGAGCACGTGGATGAGCACGCGCGTGCGCTCGACGTGACGGAGGAAATCGTGGCCGAGGCCCACGCCCTCGCTGGCGCCTTCGACAAGGCCGGGGATGTCGGCCATGACGAAGCTGCGCTCGCCGAGGCGGACGATGCCGAGGTTGGGCTGGAGGGTGGTGAAGTGGTAATTGGCGATCTTCGGGCGCGCCGCCGTCACCGCCGCGAGTATGGTGGACTTACCCACGTTGGGGAAGCCCACGAGGCCGACGTCGGCAATGGACTTAAGTTCCAGGGTCACTTCCAGCGCCTCGCGGCGCTCGCCGGGCTTGGCGAACTGCGGGGCCTGCCGCGTGGGGGTGGCGAAGTGCTGGTTGCCAAAGCCGCCGTTGCCGCCGCGCATCAGCGTGCGCTCGACGTTCGCTTCGCGCATGTCGAGAAGCACGCGGCCCGTGGCGCGTTCCTTGACCACCGTGCCTACCGGCACTTCGACGACCACGTCCGCGCCGGACTTGCCCGTGCGGCGGTTGGCCAGGCCGTCCATGCCGTTTTCGGCGAAGAACTTGCGCCTGAAGCGGAAGTCCATCAGCGTGTGCATGCGCTCGGTGGCAAGGAACTTCACGTCCCCGCCACGGCCGCCGTCGCCGCCGTCCGGGCCGCCGGCCTGCACGTATTTTTCCCGGTGGAAGGAGACGCAGCCGTTGCCGCCGTCGCCCGCCTTGACCGTGATGTTGACGATGTCTACAAATAAAGCCATTCTCTACGCTCCGTTTTCGCAAAGTTCCGCCTTCAGCGGGCAGCGGTCGCATTCTGGGCCGCGCGCGTGGCAGATGCGGCGGCCGTGCCAGATGAGCAGATGGTGCGCGTGCGACCATTCCTCCCGCGGAAGGATCGCCTGCAGCTGTTTTTCCACGCCGTCCGGGGTGGTGGCGTCGGCAAGGCCGATGCGGTGGGAGACGCGGAAGACGTGGGTGTCCACGGGGATCTGGTCGTCGCCAAAGGCGGCCAGAAGCACCACGCCCGCCGTCTTTTGCCCCACGCCGGGCAGGGCCATCAGTTCCGCGCGCGTGGAGGGCACCTTGCCGCCGTGTTCCTGCGCGATGGCGCGGCAGGCGGCGATGATGTTTTTCGCCTTGTTGCGGTAGAGGCCGCATTCGCGGATCTGCGGTTCCAGCTCCTCGGGCGTGAGCGCGGCCATGCTCTCCACGGTGGGATAGCGGGGAAAGAGTTTTTCCGTCACCTGATTGACTCGCCGGTCGGTGCACTGGGCCGAGAGGATGGTGGCCACCAGCGTTTCGTAGGGATTGGAAAAGTGCAGTTCCGCCCGCGCCTCAGGATAGAGGACGGAAAGCGCCGCGAGCACCTTCTGCGCTTTTTGCGCGTCCATTGCGCGCTCCTTTCTCCCGCAAAGCGGGCGCTTTGGTATGGGAATGAGACTCTTCTTATCTTACGGCCCGCGCGTTAAGTTGTCAAGCCTTCGGAGCGGCCGGCGCGCCGTTACATTCTTGACAAACTTTACAAAGAAACCTATAATATCCGTGTCTGAATTTGTCGGAAAGGCGGTGTCGCGCCGATGCACGCCCCTGTTGCATCCCGCTTGTATGGGAGAAAACTCTTTTGCCTTTGCCTCGCGGCGGCTTTTTGCATACTGGCGCTGATGAGTACCTGTTCGTTCCTTTATCCGACCAACACCTGGGTCGACGCGCAGTGTTTCTACACCGTCGGCAAGACCATCGCCCGGGGCGGCGTGCTCTATCGGGACATTTACGAGCAAAAAGGGCCGCTTCTGTACTTCCTGCACGCCTGTGTGGAGTGGCTGCCCTTTGAGGGCGTCAATCCCTTTCTGGAAATTTTCGCACTGGAAGTGCTCGCCACCGCGGCGACGCTGTTTTTCCTGATGAAGGCGCTCGCCCTTTACCTCGGGGAAAAGCCCCGCACGCTGGCGTATCTTCCGCTCTTGTGCGTGCTGGTCTACTGCAACCGCGCTTTCAGCCTTGGCGACAGCGCCGAGGAATTTTCTCTGCCCATGGCCGCGTATGTGCTCTACGCCACGCTGCGGATGCTTCATGGCGAGCGGCACGAACTTTCGCGCGGCAGTCTCTATGCCATTGGCGTGCTCTGCGGATGCGTGCTGTGGATCAAGTACACCTGTCTGGCCTTTGCCGTGGGCGCGCTGATCGTGCCCCTGTGCGTGGTCATCCGCGAGCGCAATTGGCGGCTGCTTGGGCGGGCGGCGGCGTTCGTCAGCCTCGGCGTGCTGACGGTCTGCGTGCCGGTGCTGCTCTATTTCGCCCTGCATGACGCGCTGGACGCCCTGTGGAATGTGTACTTTTACAACAATATATTTGCCTATACCGTGGATGGCGGAGCGGCCGCGCGGCTGAGCAAGGTGAATTTGCTGATCTATCGCGCTTCCCAATCTTTTGGCTTCCTGTTGTTCGCGCTCGGCGGGTGGATCTACGCTCTGCGGCGGCGCTGGCGCGCCGAAGCGCTGCATCTGCCGTGCATCGTGATCGTCACGCTCCTGGTGATCGTGGCCGGCGGGCGGGTCTACGTCTACTCCGTGCTGCCGCTCGCCGTTCTCTCCGTCACGGGGCTGCCGGCGCTGGACGCGGCGCTTGGACGCCTGTGGCCGGCGCGACGGAAGGCGGCGCTGATCGCCGTCTCCGCGCTGTTGTGCGTGGGACTTTCGTATCCGCTCTGGAACCGCTCGCTGGGGCAAGGGCACGACAACGTTTTCGCTTATCGCCTCGTCGAGATCATGGATCCCGTGCCCGACGCCACGCTGCTGGATCTGGGAACTCTGGACAGCGGACTCTATACCGCCGGAGATTTCGACCCGATCACGCCGTATTTCTGCCGCCTGAATCTGGTGACGCCGGAGATGCGCGAGGAATGGCGGCGCATCATTCGCAACGGCGAAGCGGATTACATCTATACCGGCGATCAAACGCTCGACGACTATTGCCCGCCGGAGGAACAGGCATCCTATGCGCTTTTGTACAGCGATGGGCCGAGCCGGAGGCTTTACAGGCTGGAACAGCCCGAAACCGGCTGCCGCCCCCAGCCTCCTTGCGGGGCGTCCCGCGAGCGGGAAAAGCAGAACCCGCCGCTGATCGTTTGCGGATCAGCGGCGGTTTTCCATGGGCGCCTTGCGCGCGGACGGCCCCGGGAAAGAAAGCTGTCTATTCCCCGAGGCGTTCGCGCACGACGCCGGCCACGCGCTCGGCCACAGCACGTATCTGAGCGTCGTCCTGCCCCTCGACCATGACGCGAATGAGCGGCTCGGTGCCGGAGATGCGCGCCACGATGCGGCCCTCCTTGCCCAGCTCGCGCTTGGCTTCGTCCACGGCGCGCTTGACCTCGGCGTCCGTATAGAAGAGCAGCTTGCCATCGGCAGAGACGCGCACGTTGATCATCACCTGCGGATAGCGCGTCATCACCGAGGCCAGTTCCGAGAGTTTGCGGCCCTCGCGGCGCATGATGCCAAGCACCTGTATGGCGGTCAGTTCGCCGTCGCCCGTGGTGGCGAAATCGCGGAAAATGAGATGGCCGGACTGCTCACCGCCGAAGCTGTATTCCTCGAGGAGCATCTCCTCCATCACAAAGCGGTCGCCCACCTTGGTGGCGATGAAGCGTATGCCCTCGCGCTCGCAGAACTTGATGAAGCCGAGGTTGGTCATGATCGTGCCCACGACGGTGTTCTTGTTGAGTTTGCCGCGCGACTTCATATCCAGGGCGCAGATGGCCATGAGCCTGTCGCCGTCGATCTCATTGCCGTTTTCGTCGACCATCAGGCAGCGGTCGGCGTCGCCGTCGAAGGCCACGCCGGCGTCGAGCCCGTGCTCGCGCACGTAGGCCTTGAGGTTGTCAAGGTGCGTGGAGCCGCAATCGCGGTTGATGTTGAGTCCGTCGGGCTGATCAAAGAGCATGTGCGTGTTCGCGCCCAAGGCCGCAAAGAGGCGGCCGGCCGTGCGGCTGGCCGAGCCGTTGGCGCAGTCCACGGCGATGTTCAACCCTTCCAGCGAATAGGGAACGGTGCTGAGCAGATGATCGACATAGTCCTTGACCACCTGCTCGCCCATGTAGGTGACCTTGCCGATGGCTTCCGGCGCGGCGGGCGTAGGCGGAGCGATCTCGCCAAGGGCGTAATTCTCGATGCGCTCCTCCAGTTCGTCGGGCAACTTCACGCCCTTGCCACCAAACATCTTGATGCCGTTGAATTCCGCCGGGTTGTGCGAGGCGGAGATCATGATGCCGGCGTCGGCCTTGTATTTGCCGACGAGGTAAGCCACCGCCGGCGTGGGAACGAGGCCGAGCATGATCACGTCCGCGCCCACGGAGCACAGGCCCGCGGCGCAGGCCATGGCGAGCATATCCGAGGACATGCGGCTGTCCATGCCCACGACGAACACCGGGCGGCGGCGGCTGTTGCCGGAGATCACCGCCGCGGCGGCGCTGCCCAGGCGCATGGCCAATTCGATATTGAGTTTTTCATTGGCGATGCCGCGCACGCCGTCGGTGCCAAACAGTCTTCCCATGGATATCCCCCTATTTTTCGTCCTGTTCGTCCTTGCGCGTCTCTTTCCACTTGGCCACGACGCGATCCGGGCCCTTGTAGACGCAGTGCTCCGGCACGAAGCCGCGCACGCAGCTGGTGGGATAGACCGTGGTGCCGCGGCCGATGACCGCGCCGGGGCAGAGCACGCTGTTGCAGCCGATCTCGGCATAGTCGCCGAGCATGGCGCCGAATTTGCGCAGATTGGTGGCGATGACGCGATCGTCCGTGCGCACCGTGACCAGCGACTTGTCGCTTTTGACGTTGGACGTGACCGCGCCCGCGCCCATGTGCGCGCGGTAGCCGAGCACGCTGTCGCCGACGTAATTGAAGTGCGGCACCTGCGCGTTGTCAAAGAGTATGGCGTTTTTGACCTCGACGGAATTGCCCACCACGCAGTTTTTGCCGATCACGGCCTTGCCGCGGATGAAGGCGCAGTGGCGAATCTCCGCGCCATGATCGATGATCGTCGGGCCGGTGATGGAAGCCGTGGGCGCGACGATGGCGTCCCGGGCGATCCACACGTCCTTGCCCGCGCGTTCGTATTCCTCCTCGCTGAGCGACTGGCCCAGCTTGACCACGAAAGCGCCGATCTCCGGCAGGACTTCCCAGGGATACCCGACGTCCGCAAAGATGGCGGCGGCGATGCTCTTGGTCATGTCAAACAGGCGGTCCGGATAAAGCATCTCTCGCATAGAGATCCCTCCTTTCTTCGCAGACCGCGGCCATTTTAGCACACGCAGGTTAAATTCATATGTTCCCGCCGCGAAAAACCTTCCATTCTTTGCAGACAAAATCGGGAGCGCTCTGGGCGCTCCCTTTCACCGGCCTTCCCCATATAGGCGCGCGGACGTTCGCCGCGCGCCTTTCCTGCGAGGGGAGGGTTTGCGGCTGCGTCTGCACCGACCGGATGGGCTTAGTGTGCCCCGCGGGCGCGCGGCTATGCGGGAAGATTTTACCGGAGGATGACAAAGATTAAAAATACCGCCGAGGATGGCGGCGCGTTGTAAGCGGGCGGCGGCTGTGGTATAATATGGCTTGCTATGAACAAAATGAATGAAAAGACCCGCCGCAATATCCTTTTGCAGCTTCTCTTTCTCGCGGCGCTGATCAGCGCGACCTTCTGGTGGCTTTTGCGCGACTGCGACGTGGAAACCATGCTGGCGACGCTCAAAAACGCGACCCCCTGGCTGATCGGTCTGGGGCTTTTGTGCATGGGCATGTATCTATTCTGCGGCGGCAGTTCGGCGGCGGTGCTCTTTCACGGCATGGGACGGCCCATGGGGCCGCTGCGCCGACTGAAATACCACCTCATCGAATTCTTTTTCAGCGCCATCACGCCCTCCTCCAGCGGCGGACAGCCGTTTGAGGTGCTGTTCATGCGGATGGATGGTTACAAAGTAACGGAATCGACGGTGGTGCTGCTGGTGGTGGCGGTGCTCTACAAAATCGCCATGCTGGTGCTGTTTTTCAGCCTCTACTTTTTGAATTTCGCCTTTTTGCACGCGCAGGTGGCGGGCATCTGGTTTTTGTTCCTGCTGGGGCTTTTTTTGAACGTCGCCGTGATCGTCGTCATCCTGCTGGCCTTGTACGCGCAAAAGGCCATGCGCCGCCTGTGCGGCGGGTGGCTGCGCCGGCTTTCGCGCCTGCGCGTCAGCCGCCGCCCGGGGGCGGCGCAGG
>CAMMGP010000057.1 GCA_946496415.1 uncultured Clostridia bacterium
CCCCCCCAGAAGGGGAGGGGCCGATCCCAGCCCCCCGCCCGGCGGGGCCCGGGGGCCCCGCCCGGGGCGGGGGGCGCCCGCCGCCGAAACCGCCGCCAAAGAACGACGAGAATATGTCTTCCACATCAAAGCCGCCGAAACCGCCGAAGCCGGAGAAATCTCCATAGCCGCCGGCGCCGCCCGCGCCCGGCTGCTGATGGCCGAAGCGGTCGTACTGGGCGCGCTTCTGGGGGTCGGAGAGCACCTGATAGGCCTCGTTGACCTCCTTGAATTTTTCCTCGGCGTCCTTGTCGCCCGGGTTGACGTCCGGGTGCAGTTTCTTGGCCAGTTTGCGGTACGCCGCCTTGATGGCGGCCTCGTCGGCCGTGCGCTCGACGCCGAGCACTTCATAATAGTCGCGTTTTGCCAAGGGTTTCCCCTCCCTCTATGTGAACGCCCCGAAGGCGGAGGCGATACCGCCTCCGCCCCGGAACCTTAACTTCTTGCCGTCCCGGACAGTCTCCGGGGCGAATTTCGCCTTGCGGCGGGATCACTTGTTGTCGGTAAAGTCGCTCTCGACAGTGCCGTCGTCGTTGGCGTTGCCGGCGGTATAGCCGCCCTGCGCGCCGTTCGGGTCGCCGCCCTGCGGGTTCTGCTGCTGGTAGACCTTGCCGAAGATGGCGTAGGTGGCCTGCGAGAAGGCGTCCATGGCGGACTTGATCTGCGCGGCGTCGTTGCTCTCGCGCACCTTCTTGAAGTTGCCCAGTTCCTCTTCCAGCTTGGCCTTGTCGGCGGGATCAAGCTTGCCTTCCATTTCCTTCATGGTGCGCTCGGTCTGGTAGATGAGCTGGTCGGCGCGGTTGATCGTCTCGACCTCGTCCTTCTTCTTCTTGTCCTCGGCGGCGTACTGCTCGGCCTCATGCACGGCCTTCTTGATCTCTTCCTCGGACATGTTGGAAGAAGCGGTGATAGAGATGGACTGCTCGCGGCCGGTGCCCAGATCCTTGGCGGAGACGTGGACGATGCCGTTGGCGTCGATATCGAAGGTCACTTCGATCTGCGGCACGCCGCGCGGCGCGGGCGCGATGCCGGTGAGCTGGAAGCGGCCGAGCGTCTTGTTGTAGGCGGCCATTTCGCGCTCGCCCTGCAGCACGTGGACCTCGACGGAAGTCTGGCCGTCCGCGGCGGTGGAGAAGATCTGCGTCTGCTTGACCGGGATGGTGGTGTTGCGCTCGATGAGCTTGGTGAACACACCGCCCATGGTCTCGATGCCCAGAGACAGCGGGGTGACGTCCAGCAGCACGACGTCCTTGACATCGCCGCCGAGCACGCCGGCCTGGATGGCCGCGCCGATGGCCACGCACTCATCGGGGTTGATGCCCTTGTAGGGCTCCTTGCCGGTGACGCGCTGCACGGCTTCCTGCACGGCGGGGATACGGGTGGAGCCGCCGACGAGGATGACCTTGTCGATGTCCTTGGCGGTGACGCCGGCATCCTTCATGGCCTGATTGAGCGGACCGATGGTCTTGTCGACCAGATCCTGCGTCAGTTCGTTGAACTTGGCGCGGGAGATGGTGACGTCCAGATGCTTGGGGCCGGTGGCGTCCGCGGTGATGAACGGCAGGTTGACGTTGACGCTCATCAGGCCGGACAGTTCGATCTTGGCCTTTTCAGCGGCTTCCTTCAAGCGCTGCAGGGCCATGCGGTCCTTGCGCAGGTCGATGCCGTTTTCCTTCTGGAACTCGGAAGCGATGTAGTCAATCAGGCGGTTGTCGAAATCGTCGCCGCCCAGATGGGTGTCGCCGCCGGTGGCCAGCACTTCAAACACGCCGTCGCCGACCTCCATGAGGCTGACATCGAACGTGCCGCCGCCCAGGTCGTAAACGAGGATCTTGTGGGCGTCGCCCTTGTCGAGGCCGTAGGCCAGCGCCGCGGCGGTCGGCTCGTTGATGATGCGCTCGACCTCGAGGCCGGCGATGCGGCCCGCGTCCTTGGTGGCCTGACGCTGGGAATCGGAGAAGTACGCCGGCACGGTGATGACGGCCTTGTCGACCTTCTCGCCGAGGTAGCTTTCGGCGTCCGCCTTAAGCTTTTGCAGGATCATGGCCGAGATCTCCGGCGGAGTGTAGGACTTGCCGTCGATGTCGACTTTATAGTCGGTGCCCATCTGGCGCTTGATGGAGATGATGGTGCGATCCGGATTGGTGACGGCCTGGCGCTTGGCGACCTGGCCGACGAGGCGCTCGCCGTTCTTGGAAAAGGCCACGACCGAAGGCGTGGTGCGGGCGCCCTCCGCGTTGGCGATGACGGTCGGCTCGCCGCCCTCCATGACGGCGACGCAGGAATTGGTGGTGCCAAGGTCGATACCGATAATCTTGCTCATAATAAATCCCTCCTGATGGATGCGAAAATGCTTGGGTTGTTGTTTTCTTTATTCCTCAACGGAGACTTTGACCATCGCGTAGCGAATGATCTTGTCTTTGACCCGGTAGCCCTTCTGGAATACCTCGATGACCTTGCCCGGGTCGTCGGTCACCTCTTTCATCACCGCGTGGTGCAGTTCGGGGTCGAAGGCCTCGCCCTGCGCGGGGATCTCTTCCAGCCCGAATTTCTTCAGGCCCTCCAGAAGCTGGTTGAGCGTCATTTTCACGCCCTCGAGCAGCGGGCTTTCCTCGCCCGCGGCGATGGCGCGCTCCAGATTGTCGATGGCCGGGAGCATCGCCCCGATCACTTCCTCCACGCCGTCGGCAAAGCCGTCCGCGCGCGAGGTCTGGTTGCGGCGGCGGAAATTCTGGAAATCCGCCTGGGAGCGACGCAGCTGATCGAGATATTCGTCGCGCTGCTTGACGGCCGTTTCCAACGCCGCGCGCCACTCGTCTATGGAAGCCTCTTTTTCCTCCGGCTGTTCCCCGGCCGTCTCCCCGGTGTTCTGGGGCTGTTCGGCGGTCTGGGGGGCTTCCTCCTCCGTCACCGGAGTTTCTGGATTTTTGTCTTTCTTTTTCATGCCGTCCTCCTACTTGTTGTCCGAGAGCAGTTGGCTGATCGCCCGGCCCATGAAGCCCAGCACCGTGACCACGCGGCTGTAGTTCATGCGCGTGGGCCCGATGATGCCCAGCGTGCCGGTGGACTGGTCGCCCATGCGGTAGCTGGCGGTGAGCACCGAGCAGTCCGACAGTTCGGGAACGCCGTTTTCCGGGCCGATGCGGATGGTGATCTCCATATCGCCGCCATCGCCCATCACCCGGCGCAGCGTATCGCGCGATTCGAGCACCGCCAGAAAGTTCTTTGCCTTGTCCACGTCCGAATACTCGGGGTAGTTGAGCAGGTTGGCGCTGCCGCCCACGTAGACGTCGCGGTCGTCCACGGCGGCGATGTTTTCCTCGATCACCTGCATGGTTTCGGCGAGCAGTTTGCGCTCGTTGCCCATATCGCGGATGATTTCGGCGAAGATCTGCCGCACGGACTCGATCGGCTGCCCGGCAAGGCGCTCGGTGAGCATGCGCGAGATGCCGTAGAGATGGTCGGCGCTCAGGCCCTCGGGGATGTTGATGACCGCGTCCTTGACGATGCCGGCGCTGGTGACGATGATGAGCATCGCCGTGCCCGACGATACAGGGACGATCTGCACATGGCGGATGCGCAACGAGCCAATGTGCGGCGCGACCACCACGGAGGTGTACTTCGTCGCGTCCGAAAGCACGCGCGCCGCGCGGCGGATGACGGTTTCCACCTGCCTGGAGCGCGTCTGCATGTGCTGGGCGATCTTCTGGCGCTCCTCCCCGGTGAGCTGGCCGGCCTTGAGCAGTTTGTCCACGTACAGCCGGTACGCTTTATAGGATGGAACGCGGCCCGCGGAGGTATGCGGCTGGGCAAGATAGCCCAGTTCCTCCAGATCGCTCATCTCGTTGCGGATGGTCGCGGGCGAAAAGCCCACGCCCGCTTTGCGCGAGATCGTGCGCGAGCCGACGGGCATGGCGGTGGTGATGTAGTCGTCGATGATCGCCTGCAAGATGAGGAATTTTCTCTCGTCCAAACCCATGACCACGCCTCCCTTCGATTCGCTGTTAGCACTCATTGAAGGAGAGTGCTAACGCATGGTCATAATGTACCATTCTCCGGCGATTTTGTCAATAGCGGGGCAGGCAAAGAGTTGTAAATTTTTTGATAACAATTTGAATGATTATGAACGATTCCTGCATTGAATGCGGTGTGTGCGGTGTTTCTCCGCTGGTTTTGGCGGTTTTTAGGGTTGTGCATTGCATAGTTATTCGTCTCCAGGGCTGAAATCGCGCTGCCCCTGCGGCAGATCCTTCCTGCGTTCCGCCGCGAAAAAACGCCCGTGTAAAATTCCCGCGCGCCCCTTGAATGCCCTCCCATCTTATGCTATAATACATTTTGCATGACCACGCGGATGCCGGTTCCGCCGGAGAGCCGACAGTCCGGTGACAAAGAGGTGAAAACCATGAAAGAAAAGATCCATCCGAATTACGGCAAGGCTGTCGTCCGCTGCGTTTGCGGCGAGACGTTCGAAACGGGTTCCGTGAAGAAGGAATTGCGCGTGGATATCTGCTCCAAGTGCCATCCGTTCTACACGGGCAAGCAGAAGCTGGTGGACAGCGGTGGACGCGTCGACCGCTTCAAGAAGCGTTACGGAATGTAGCCATTGTGAAACGCCGGGAGAGGTTTATCCTCCTCCGGCGTTTTCCTATGCTTTGGAGAAGTTATGCTGGCGATTGCATGGCGCGCGCAGGCGGCGCGCAGATTGGAAGCGGCGGGTAGCCCCGATCCCATGGCCGACGCGCGGCTCCTGAGCTGGGGCGACAGCCTGCGGGAACTTTCCCCACGGGAGGAGGCCCGGCTGGACGCGCTGCTTGCGCGAAGGCTCGCGGGCGAACCGGTGCAATATGTATTGGAAAGCGCCTGGTTCATGGGGCTGGAGTTTTCTGTGGACAGGCGCGTGCTCATCCCCCGACAGGATACGGAAACGCTCTGCGAAGCGGCGCTGGCGTTTTTGCGGGACAGGGAATCGCCGCGCGCGCTCGACCTTTGCGCCGGCAGCGGCGCTATCGGATTGAGTCTGGCAAAGCTCTGCCCGCGCTCGAAGGTCGTGCTCTCGGACGTGAGCGCGGACGCCTGCGCGGTAATCGCTGAAAACCGCCGCCGGCTGGGCGTGGAGGCGGAGATCGTCACGGGCGACCTCTTCGCGCCCGTAGAGGGGCGCGTTTTCGACCTCATCGCCTGCAATCCCCCCTATATCCGCACGGGGGAACTGGATACGTTGCAGGCGGAAGTGCAAAGGGAGCCGCGCCTGGCGCTCGACGGCGGCGCGGACGGGCTTGCCTTTTATCGCCGCATCGCCGCCGAATATGCAAAATACCTCGCCCCGGGCGGGGCGCTGTTTCTGGAGATCGGCTGGGACGAAGCGGAAGACGTGCGCGCGCTGTTTGGCGGCGGGCGCGTGTTGCGCGACCTGAGCGGGCGCGACCGCGTGATCGAAATACGGGAGTGAAACACTTATAATGGAAAGAAATCATGCCGAACAGGCGCGCATACTCGCGCAGTTGGAGAGCATCGAGGCGCGCTATGAGGAATTGTCCATACGCATCACGCTGCCGGAAGTGATCGCCGATACGCAGCTGTTTGCCAAACTGATGCGCGAGCACAGCGACCTGGCCGAACTCAACGAGATCGCCAGAAACTGCCGCGCGCTGGCCGAGCAACTCGACGAGGCGCACGAACTGCTCAATGACCCCGACATGGCGGAAATGGCGCGCGAGGAAGTGGAAGAACTCGAGCCCAAATTGCGCGAGGCGCTGCACGCGGCCCGCGTCGCCCTGCTGCCCAAGGATCCGGACGACCGCAAAAACGCCGTGCTCGAAGTGCGCGCCGGCGCGGGCGGCGACGAGGCAGGACTCTTTGGCGCGGAACTTTTGCGCATGTACCAGCACTACGCCGACCGGCAGGGCTGGAAGTGGGAACTGATCGAGGACGGCTCCACGGAACTGGGCGGCATCAAGGAGAGCGTGGCGCTCATCTCCGGCAAGAACGTCTTTGAAAAACTGAAATTTGAAAGCGGCGTGCACCGCGTGCAGCGCGTGCCCGTGACGGAGAGTTCCGGGCGCATCCACACCTCCACGGCCACCGTGGCGGTGCTGCCTGAGGCCGAGGATGTGGAGTTGGAAATCAATCCCAACGACCTGCGCATCGACACCTACCGCGCTTCCGGCGCGGGCGGGCAGCACGTCAACCGCACCGACTCCGCCGTGCGCATCACCCACATTCCCACGGGGCTGGTGGTGACCTCGCAGGATCAGCGCTCGCAGATTCAGAACCGCGAAAAGGCCATGCGCGTGCTCAAATCGCGCCTGTACGAGATGGAGCGCGAGAAGCAGGAGGGCGAGTACGCCGACCGCCGCCGCCTGCAGGTGGGCACGGGCGACCGCTCCGAGCGCATCCGCACGTACAACTTCCCGCAGGGGCGCGTGACCGACCACCGCATTGGCCTGACGCTCTACCGCTTAAACGACGTGCTGGAAGGCGACCTCGACGAGATCATCACGGCGCTGACGTTGGCCGAACAAACGGCGTTGATGGAGAAGCAGCAATGAAAACGGAACTTCTTTCCCCCACGCCCGAGGCGCTTTCGCGCGCGGGCGAGTTTTTGCGCGACGGCGAGGTGGTGGGCTTCCCCACCGAAACCGTCTATGGACTGGGCGCGAACGCGCTGGATGCTTTGGCGGTGGAAAAGATATTCGCCGCCAAGGGACGGCCGGGCGACAATCCGCTGATCGTACACATCCGGGCGGCGGAGGAACTTTTGCCGCTCATTGCCGGGGAACCCGGCCCACAGGCGCGCGCCCTGATGGAAGCCTTCTGGCCGGGGCCGCTGACGCTGATCTTCCCCAAGAGCGAGCGCGTCCCCCTGCGGGTGACGGCGGGGCTTGCCACTGTGGCCGTGCGCATGCCCTCGCATCCGGTAGCGCGGGCGCTGATCGAGGCGGCGGGTGTGCCCATCGCCGCACCCAGCGCTAACCGTTCCGGGCGGCCCAGCCCCACCACGGCGGCGGATGTTTTGGAGGACATGGACGGCCGCGTACCGCTGATCCTCGACGGCGGGCCGTGCCAGGTGGGCGTGGAATCGACCGTGGTCGATCTGACGGGCG
>CAMMGP010000058.1 GCA_946496415.1 uncultured Clostridia bacterium
CGGCGGTGGGCGTGGGCGCGATCGTGCTGCGCGGTCAGGTCGATGGGGCGCGCCTGCAGGCGACGCTTTTGCCGCTGATCTACCCCGGCGTGTTCTACATACTGCTCTTTGACCTTACGTTTGCGGGCGAGGGCATGCCGCTGACGCTTCTGTTCGTGCTGCTCTTCCTCGTGCCCTCGATGAACGACTGCTTCGCCCTCTTTACCGGCATGGCCTGCGGCAAACACAAACTCTCGCCGCAGATCAGCCCCAAGAAGACCATCGAAGGCAGCGTTGGCGGGCTGGTCGCGGCGGTGGTATTCGCCGTGCTGCTGCCCAGGCTCGTCTGCCTGCTCTATGGCGCGGACGCTTCCGCGCTCAAGCCCGCGTGGTACTACGCGCTCTTTGGCCTTATGGCCGGAGCGCTTGCGCAGATCGGCGATCTGGCCGCGTCGCTCGTCAAGCGCGACTGCGGCGTCAAGGATTTTGGAAAGATATTTCCCGGGCACGGCGGCGTCATGGACCGGCTGGACGGCATACTCTTTGCCACGCTGGCCTGCTACGTGTTTTTCCGGATGATGGGATGATGGATTTGCAACGAAAGATCGCCATACTGGGCGCGACCGGTTCGATCGGCACGCAGGCGCTGGATATCGCGCGCCGCTATCCGGAGCGCTTTCGGGTCGTCTGCCTGACGGCCCGTTCTTCGGCGGAAAAACTGTTTGATCTGGTGCGGGAATTCCGTCCCCGCGTGGCGGCGCTGGACGTGGAGCCTGAAACGCTTCCCGAGGACGTGCGCTTTTGCGAGTGGGTGTTAGGGGAGGACAGTTCCGCGCGGGCGCTGCAGATTTCCGGCGCAGACGACGCGCTCTGCGCCGTGGTCGGCATCGCCGGGCTGAGCAACGTCTGGGCAGCGCTTTCCTGCTGCGAGCGCGTGCTGCTTGCCAACAAGGAGGCGCTGGTGGCGGGCGGCGATCTGGTCATGGAGCGCGCCCGGTCGCTGAACAGGCAGCTTTTGCCCGTGGACAGCGAACATTCCGCCATCTTCCAGTGCCTGCGGGCGCGGGAGGGCAACCCCGTGCGCCATCTCATCCTCACCGCTTCGGGCGGCGCGTTGCGCGACCGCACGGCGGAGGAGGTTGAGAACGCCAGCGTGGAAGACGTTTTGCGCCATCCCACCTGGCGCATGGGCGCGAAGATCACCGTGGACTGCGCCACCATGCTCAACAAGGGGCTGGAGGTCATCGAGGCGCACTACCTGTTCGGCATGGACGCGGACAAGATCCGCGTGGTGGTGCATCCCGAGAGCGTCGTCCATTCCATGGTGGAATTCGAGGACGGCGCGGTGCTGGCGCAGCTTGGCAACCCGGACATGCGCGGCCCTATCGGTTACGCCATGGGCTTTCCGGGCAGACTGCCCTATGGGGGCGAGCCGCTTTCGCTCGCGGACGTGGGCAGCCTCACCTTCCGCAAGCCGGATACAGAGCGCTTTCCCTGCCTGCCCATGGCCTATGAAGCGCTGCGGGCGGGGGCGAACGCGCCGGTGGTCTTCAACGGCGCCAACGAGGTGGCCGTAGAGGCGTTCCTGGGGAGAAGAGTGCGCTTTGGTGAGATTGCCCGCTGCGTGCGCGCGGCTCTGGAGGCCGTTCCCCAGCGGGAGATCCGCTCGTTGGAGGACGTGTTCCTCGCCGACCGCGAGGCGCGCGCCTATGCGCAAACTTTCCTTGGAGGACGTGCATGATCGTAGACATTCTCTATATCCTTCTGGCCATCGCGCTTCTGGGCGTGCTGGTGATGGTGCATGAATTCGGGCACTACATTGTCGGCAGGCTCACGGGCATGACCGTGCTGGAATTTTCCATTGGCTTCGGGCCCAAACTCCTGGGCTGGAAGCGCAAGGGCGTCGACTACTCCCTGCGCGCCGTGCCGCTGGGCGGCTATTGCAGCTTCCTGGGCGAGAACGAGAACGTGGACGACCCCCGCGCCATGAACAGGCAACCTGTCTGGCGCAGGTTTTTGACGAGCCTGGCCGGGCCGATGATGAACTTCATTTTTGCCTTCATCGTTTGCGTGGTTATGCTGATGGGCTACTTCACCGCCGGCGTTTCCAGTCCCACGGTGGAGAGCGTCTACGCAGACTATCCCGCCGCGCAGGCCGGCATGCAGGCCGGCGACGTCATCGTCGAGGCCGGCGGCGTGCCCATCGAGTTTTCCGAGGACGGCGCCAATTTGCTGCGCGCCCTCATCGCCGCTTCTCCGGTAGACGAGCCCATCGACTTCACCGTCGAGCGCGATGGTGAGCGCCTGAACTTCTCCGTCGCTCCCGCGGCGTCGACCGATGAGACGGGCGCGACCACCTACATGATCGGCATCGTCTTCCCCGGCCGCACCTATCACTTTGGCGAAGCGCTCGCCGCAGCGCCGCGGCTGATGGTAGATTTTGTGAAGATGATGCTCGACGCCCTGAAAAACCTCGTCTTCCACGGTCAGGGCGTGAACGACATGGCCGGGCCGGTGGGCATCATTTCTGTGGTCAGCGAAGTGGCGCGCGAGGGATTCTACATGGTGCTCTATATACTCTTCATCATCTCGCTGAACCTCGGCCTTATGAACCTTCTGCCGCTGCCGGCGCTGGATGGCGGACATCTGGTGTTCCTCATCGTCGAGGCCATCCGCCGCAAGCCCATCCCCCCGGAGAAGGAGGGCATGGTGCACGGCATCGGCATGCTGTTGCTTTTCGGCCTCATCGTCGTCGTCACCTGGCAGGACATCGCGCGCCTGATCGCGGGGTAAGCATTATGGATACGAAAGCTGTTTTCGCGGGCAACGTACAGATCGGCGGCGGCGCTCCCGTCACCGTCCAGTCCATGACCAACACCGACACGCGCGACGCGGCGGCCACCATCGCCCAGATCCGCGCTCTGACAGATGCCGGGGCGGAGATCGTGCGCGTCTCGGTCTACGATGAAATCTGCGCCCGCAACGTGCGCGCGCTGGTGGA
Source organism: uncultured Clostridia bacterium (assembly GCA_946496415.1). Classification (GTDB taxonomy): domain Bacteria; phylum Bacillota; class Clostridia; order Christensenellales; family Aristaeellaceae; genus Pullichristensenella. Next base: position 2,981 of record CAMMGP010000058.1, read on the forward strand.
CGAAAGCCCCGTGCCGCTGGTGGCGGACATACACTTTGACCACCGTCTCGCCATCGAGGCCGTGGAAAACGGCATCGCCAAGGTGCGCATCAACCCCGGCAACATCGGCGGGGAAAAGAATGTGCGCGCGTTGGCGGATTGCCTGCGCGCCCACCGCGTGCCCGTGCGCATCGGCGTCAACGCCGGCTCTTTGGAGCGCGACATCCTCCAGCGCTATGGCGGCGTTACCGCCGAGGGCATGGTGGAAAGCGGCCTCAACCACGCGCGCATGCTCGAGCGCGCCGGTTGGGATGAGATCGTTCTCTCCTTCAAGGCTTCCACCGTGCGCCTCACCGTGGACGCCTGCCGCCTCGCGGCCAGACGCACGAACTACCCGCAGCACATTGGCGTCACCGAGGCCGGCACCTACGAAGGCTCCATCGTCAAAAGCGCCATGGGCATCGGCGCGCTTTTGCTGGACGGCATCGGCGATACCATCCGCGTCTCCATCACCGGCGACCCCGTGCGCGAGGTCGAGGCCGGTCTGGACATACTGCGCGCCGCCGGGCTGCGCAGGGACTATGTCGAAGTCGTCTCCTGTCCCACCTGCGGCCGCACGGCCATCGAGGTCGAAGCGCTGGCGCGCAGGGTGCGCGAGGCCACAAAGCACATCCGCAAACCCCTGCGCGTGGCGGTGATGGGCTGCGTGGTCAACGGCCCCGGCGAGGCGAAGGAAGCTGACGTCGGCATCGCCGGCGGCAAGGATGGCGGGGCGCTGTTTGTCAAGGGCCAGCCGCCGCGCGCCGTACATGGCGATCTGGCGGAAATACTGCTTGCGGAGATACAAAGGATACTGCAATGAGCGAACTGTGGCGGGAACTGATCGAGCGCCAGAGCCCGGAACTTGCCGGAGCCCTGGCGCTTCGGCGCGTCTCCATCTCGAAAAAGACGGGCGAGATGTGCGTGCACCTGTGCGCGGACAGGCTCTTTGCGCGCGAGGAATACAAGCGCGTGCATCAGGCGCTCTCCGCCGCCTTCCCGGCGGTGGGCGTGCGCCTCAAGCTTACCTATCCGGCGCTCAAGGAGCGCGCCGAGGCCGACGTATGCGCCATCACGCCGCTGCTCATCGAACTGGTTCGCCACGAAAGCCCCGGTTCCGTGCCCTTTCTGCTCAACGGCGAAACGGATTTTTCCCTGCGGGACGGCGTTTTCACCATCCACGCCACCGGCGAGGAAGGCGTGGCCTACATGCGCGCCCGCGGCGTGGACAAGCTCTTTTCCGCGCTGCTCAAGGACCTCTTTTCCATTGAGGCCAGGACGGTCATCGAAGTGGCGGGCAGCGAACAGAAGCGCCTCGCACGCATCCGCGCCCAGCGCCTCGCCGAGGAGGCGCGGCTCACGGAGGAAACGGCGCGCGGCGTGCGCGAGGAGGGCGCGGGCAAGAAAAAGTCCGCCCCGCAGGAGGCCGCTTACGGCCGCGTCATCCACGACGAGCCGACCCCCATGAACGAGATCACCGAGGACATCGGCCGCATGACCGTCATGGGCGAAGTGGCGGCGCTGGAAATGCGCGATACCAAGAACGGCCAGTCGAAGATCGTCACTTTCTCCATGACCGACCACAAGGGCTCGGTCAACTGCAAACTCTTCCTCGGCGGCCGCCGCCAGAGCGAGGATGGCAGCGTCGAGGAACAGGCCGAAAAGCTGCGCGCTGCCCTCAAGGACGGCCTTTGGGTCAAGGCCCGCGGCAATTACCGCTACGATGATTACAAGCGCGAGATGGTGCTGATGGTTTCGGACGTGATGTCCGTCCCCAAGCCCGTGCGCGAGGACAACGCCCCGAGAAAGCGCGTGGAATTGCATTTGCATACGCAGATGAGCACCATGGACGCCTGCGCCTCGGCCAAGGCGCTGATTTCGCAGGCCGCCGCCTGGGGGCATCCCGCCATCGCCATTACCGACCACGGCGTGGTGCAGGCCTTTCCGGAGGCCTTCGGCGCGGTGCGCGGCAAGGACATCAAATTCATTCCCGGCTGCGAGGGCTATCTCATCGAGGACGCCCCGGAGATCGTCGCAGGCGGCGACGGCCGCGCTCTCGAAGACGCCGCTTTCGTCGTCCTCGATTTTGAGACCACGGGCCTGAACCCCAACATGGATGAGATCATCGAGATCGGCGCCGTGCGTCTGGAGCACGGCAAGGAGGTGGGGGAGTTTTCCCAACTCATCGACCCCGGCCGCGCCATCCCGGAAAAGGTGGTGGAGTTGACGGGCATCAATTCCGCCATGCTCGCCGGGCAGCCGACGCTTGCCGAAGTGTTCCCCAAATTTGCAGAATTCCTCGAGGGCGCGGTGCTGGTGGCGCACAACGCCTCCTTCGACATGGCCTTTTTGCGTCGCGCCTTCCAGCGCTTCGGCAGGGAACTGGACGCCCCCATCCTCGACACATTGGCCCTCGCCCGCAACGCCTACAAAGAGTTGCGCAACCACAAACTGGGCACGGTCTGCAAGCATCTGGATATATCGCTGAAAAACGCCCACCGCGCCGTACACGACGCCCGCGCCACCGGCCTTGTGCTGCTCAAAACGCTGGAACGCCTGAACGTTGCGCGCCTTGACGACATCAACGACGCCTTCCAGACCGACGCTGGCGCGCAGGCCTACCACATCATCCTTCTGGCCAAAAACCAGACGGGCATGACCAACCTCTACCGCCTCGTCAGCGAAGGCCACCTCAACTACTTCCACCGCACGCCGCGCATGCCGCGCAAACTGATCGAGAAGTATCGCGAAGGCCTCATCATCGGCAGCGCCTGCGAGGCCGGGGAGCTCTTCCGCGCCGTGCTGGCGGGCAAGGACGCAAGGACACTGGAGCGCATCGCCCGATTTTACGACTATCTGGAAATACAGCCCATCGGCAACAACGCCTTCCTCGTGCGCGAGGGCGCGGTCAAGGACGAAGAGGGCCTGCGCGACCTCAACCGCAAGATCCTCGCCCTTGGCGACAAACTGCACATCCCCGTGGTGGCTACCGGCGACGTCCACTTCATGAACCCGGAGGACGCCATCTACCGCTCCATCCTCATGGCCACCAAGGGCTTTGAGGACGCGGACAACCAGCCCCCGCTCTACTTCCGCACCACGGAGGAGATGCTGGAAGAATTTGCCTACCTCGGCCGCGAGACTGCCGAGCGCGTGGTCATCGACGAACCCAACCGCATCGCCGAGCAGATCGGCGACGTGCGCCTCTTTATCCCGCACCCGGAGGGCAAGGAGACCTTCCAGCCCTTCTGGCCCGAGGCTGAGCACGACCTGCGCCGCATCACACTCGAGCGCGCCCACGAACTCTACGGCGACCCGCTGCCGGAGATCGTGCAAAAGCGCATCGACAAGGAACTGGGCGCCATCATTGGCTACGGCTTCTCCACGCTGTACATGATCGCCGTGAAACTGGTGGCCAAGTCGCTTTCCGACGGCTACATCGTCGGCTCGCGCGGCTCGGTCGGCTCGTCCCTGGTGGCCTACCTCTCCGGCATCACCGAGGTCAACTCCCTGCCGCCGCACTACGTCTGCCCCCAGTGCAAGTTCTCGGATTTCGAGGTACAGCAGCTGGGCAAGACCGGCCTCGACCTGCCCGCGCGCGATTGCCCCAAGTGCGGCGCGCGCATGGACAAAGACGGCTTCAACATCCCCTTCGAGGTCTTTCTCGGCTTCAAGGGCAACAAGGTGCCGGATATAGACCTCAACTTTTCCGGCGTCTACCAGCCCGTGGCCCACAACTACATCAAGGAGCTGTTCGGCGCGGAAAACGTCTTTCGCGCCGGCACCATCGGCACCATCGCCGAAAAGACCGCCTACGGCTATGTGCTCAAGTACATGGAGGAGCGCGATCTGCACTTTTCCAACGCCGAAAAGGAGCGCCTGGCGCGCGGCATCACCGGCGTCAAGCGCACCACCGGCCAGCACCCCGCGGGCATGGTCGTGCTGCCCAAGGACTACGAAATTTACCAGTTCACCGCCATCCAGCACCCGGCGGACGACATGACCTCGGAGACCGTCACCACCCACTTCGACTTCGGTTCCATGCACGACGTGCTGGTGAAGCTGGATGTGCTCGGCCACGATGACCCGACCATGCTGCGCCG